>JAUYET010000049.1 GCA_030691265.1 Pseudomonadota bacterium | reverse complement strand
GCGCCGGATTTCGTCAGCGCCTGGATCTGTTCTTCCGAGATATCCCAGTTCCTGAGGCGTTGCAGGCTGGACTCGGCCAGTTGCTTCATGCCCGTCTGCGCCTGGCCGCTCGCATCCTTCAACGCTTCGACGCCTTGCGCGACGATGCTGTACTCGCGCTGGGCGGACACCAGTTCCGGGCTGTAGACCTCGAACAACGGCTGGCCACGGGCGACCGGCTGGCCGGTGACATTGACGTGCAGGCGTTCGACATAGCCGTCGAACTTGGGCGCGATCATGAAAATGCGTCGCTCGTCCGGTTCGACCCGACCGGCGGCGCGAACCGTCTTGTCCAGGGCCCGCAGGCTGGCTGCTTCGGTCCTGACCCCCAGCTTCTGCACTTTCTCGCTGCTTATCCTGATCTGGTTGGCGCGGGCGGGCCCGCCGTTCCCACCCGCGTCCTCGTCCCCGCCGGCATAGACCGGGACGTAGTCCATGCCCATCGGATCTTTCTTGGGGGTCGGCGAGGTGTCGGGCAGACCCATCGGATTGCGGTAGTAGAGGGGTTTGCGTTCCGCCCTGGCCGCCGCCTGGGGGGCGCCGGCAACGCTGGCGGAGCCGCCACCCTGCTCGGCGGCGCCACGCTGACCCAGCCAGTAGCCGCCGCCGGCCAGCGCAGCCGCCACCATCACGGCGATGGCGATGCGGGCTCTCTTGTTCATAAGTCTTCTCCCAATAGCCGTTCGATTTCGGCCAGCCGCACCTGGGCTTCGGCTTGCACCTTGATCTGGTTTTGCCTGGCCTGGCGGATCTGCCGCTGTGCGTCGAGCAGCGTGGCGAAGTCCACTTTGCCGTTCTCATAGCCCGCCAGCGCGGCCTGAAAGGTGATTTCTGTCTGGGGCAGCAGGTTGCTGGCGATCAGCGTTTCGCTGCGACGGGCCGCTTCGATGCCGGCGAGACTCTCCGCGAGTTCGCCGAGAACCTGATTCGCCGCCGCCTCCCTGCGCGCCCGGGCGGCGGCCAGCATGGCCACCGACTCTCGCTCCTGCGCGCGGCGCGAGGCTTGCTGCAGGGGAATATTGAGTTCGACCATCAACTCCCACTCCCTGATCGAGTTCTGGTACTGGATAGGAGAAACACCGAGGGTGAAATCTGGGTAGCGATTCTTGTAGGCCAGTTCGCGGCCCTTCTCGGCCGACTTGATGCGCGCGTCTTCCGTGAACAGGCGTGGGTTGCGGGCACGGACGCGCTCCTCCAGCGCCACAACATCGAGTTGCCCCGGCGTGGGGAGCGGGCGCAGGCGATCCGGTTCGGCGAGCGGCGCCCCGGCGGGCCGGGCAAGCAGCGCGTTGAGGCGCGCCTGAAGCTGGCGCCGTTCGTTCTCCAGGACGATCAGTTCGTTGTTCATGTGGGTCTGTTCGACTTGCGCCCGAATCACGTCCTGCTGCGCCGCCAGGCCGCTGGCGTAGCGAACCTGGGTGACTTGCTCCAGGCGGCCCATGAGATCGAGTATTTCCCGGGTGAGCCGTTCGTTGCGGTACACGGTGTAAAGCTGGGCATACGCCGACTTGATGCGCGCCGCGAGTTCCACCCAGGTTTCCAGGACCTGCGCCTTGGCGCCTTCGGCCTCCAGTCCGGCGATTTCCCGCTTCAAATCGCGTTTGCCGAACCAGGGAACATCCTGCATCAACAGATAGCGGGTACTGCCGACGCGACTGGGGGAAAGGGTCGGATCCTGTGATCCGAATCGGGTGATGTCGCGCAGTTCGGCGCGGAACTTCGGATCGGGCAAGGCGCCCGCCGGCGTCACCCGCTCGCCGGCGGCATCCGCCTCGAAGCGCATGACGGCATAGTCCGGGTTGCGCCCGCGCGCGTATTCGAGCAGCGAGTCGAGACTCGACCCCGGCAAGGGCTCCTGCGCTTGAACCGTCGCGGCCCACGCCAGGGCAATCAACAGAAAGCGTAACGAGCTGGTTGAGAATTTCACGCGCGCACTCCCAAATTGCCGACCCGCATGACAATAGCGCAGGGCAACGGAAAGCGAGACTGTCAGTACGCCGAGGCAGGGTAAATTTGTTCTGACGATAACCCATTGATTTATCGTCATTCCCGCGCAGGCGGGAATCCAGTGCGTTCATCAAATCAGCTTTTTAAAGGCCTGATTAGACGGTGGAATCTGGATTCCCGCCTGCGCGGGAATGACGGCTGGAAGTAAAAGACGCCGGCGAAGGCGCCGGCGTTACAGGAAAGGCCCGTTTATTCGGTGCGGTTGCGGCGGGCTGAACCGTCACACGAAAACATCACTTCCGGAGGTCATTGAGCACCGAGCCGTAGGTATCCCCGTAGCCTTTCTCGGGGCCGGCGGAAGGCTTGATGTCGCCGGCCTGGACGTCCAGGACGACCCAGCCGTAGGTGCCGCCGACACCGCGTTCCAGCTTGGCGGGCGAGAAACCGGTGCCCACGAAACCGCCGGCATGGTCGTTGAGGATGCTTTGCCGCATGTCGGGATTGTCATCCCAGTCACGGGCGAAGGCGGAAGTGGTGGCAAAGGCCAGCGTGCCGGCAAGGGCCAGAGTGGCGAGGGGAATGAGCGTTTTCATGATTGACTCCTTATGTCGGGTTCAAAAACCGCATCACGACCGGTGATGCTGATACCCAGTATGGAGACCGAACCCGTCGAGAACCTGACGCGGCAATTACAAATGCGTCATCTTCTCATTTGGAAATAGGGATCCGTGCCGGAGGCGTCTACCGTGAAACCATCACCCACCGCGTAGGAGCGGGCTCGCCCGCGATTGAAGTGTCCGCACCCTGCAAGCGTCCCAATCGCCGGCAAGCCGGCTCCCACGGCACGCCCGCCCAGGGGCACTGGAGACAGCGTATGAAACACGGCCTGAGAATCTTGCTGCTACTGATCGCCTCGCCCTGGGGGCTTGGCCGTCCTCGCGCAGGAGCCTGATTGGGCCACGCGGGTGTTCAAGCTGGTGGCCACCCGCGCGGATGGCACGACGGAACTGGGCTCCGCCGTTCCCCTGGGCGGCGAGAGACTGGTCACCAATTGCCATGTACTGCGCCAGGCGGCGCACATCGAGGTTCACTTGGGCGACACGGTTCGGCAGGCGCTGACCGACCAGCGCGACGCCTACCGCGATATGTGTTTCCTTACCCTGCACGGGCTTGGTGCGGCGCCGATGGCGATGATAGCCGTGGGCGAAACCCGGGTCGGCCTGGAGGTCATGGCGGTGGGCTATCCGGCCGGCGAACTGGCCATCGGCAAGGGCAGGATCGTCGGCCTGCACCGTTGCGAATGCGACGGCGGCAAGATCATCCAGACCTCGGCCGCCTTCGACCGGGGCGCCAGCGGCGGCGGCCTGTTCGACCGGCAGGGCCGCCTGGTGGGCGTCCTCACCTTCAAGGCCAAAGCGGGCGGCAATTTCCACTTCGCCCTGCCGGCGGGTTGGTTGCGGCATGCCGCCGTTTTCAGCGGGGAAGCCAGCGCCGGTGAAGAAAGCTTCTGGGAACGGCCCGGCCGGGAGAGCGGCTATTTCCTGGCCGCCTGCGACCTGGGCGCGCAGCGGAAGTGGCAGCCGCTCGCGCGCCTGGCGCGGGAATGGACGCAGCAGGAACCCAATAACCCCGAGGCCTGGATGGCGCTGGGCCGCGCCCTCAAGGGCCTGGGCCGGAACGAAGCGGCGGTGGCCCCCCTGCAACGGGTATTGCTGCTGGATTCGACCCACGCCGAGGCGAAATGGGCAGTGGAGGAACTGGAATTCGATCTGGGGCGCAGCCTGGCGGAGCCGGATAGCCTGTGACTACGGCCAACCCCGCCGCCGCGACCGTCATCGCTACCTGGCCGGTTTTTCCATGTCAGCCTGGCCCCTGTTCGACTGCATCATCATCTGCATCATGCCGTCAGAACCGGACTTGCCCATCATGGCTTCCATCCTCCTGAAAACCTCAGTTGACGGATAAATTCATTACGATGAAAGGCGTTGCGAGATGCCTGTAGGTGCGAATTCATTCGCACCTACGAGGGCTTCAACTGCGGTTTTTAGCCCATCTTTAACAAGCAACCATGCTGACGGACGCCCGCTGGCATCCGTAGCCAGTCAGGCTGCGTTGAGTCAGCTTGCTACGTCTTGCCTGGAAAGGCTGGATTCCGGCCTTCTCCGGCATGACAATCCTGTTCCCCCCACGCAAGCAAACTCGCCCATGACCCAACACATCGGCATCCTCACTTCCGGCGGCGACAGCCCCGGCCTCAACGCCGCCATTCGCGGGGTCGGCAAGGCTTGTTTGTCGCATTACGGCATGCATATCGTCGGCTTCCGCGACGGCTTTCGCGGCCTCATGGAAAACCGCACCATGGAACTGGAGAAGGGCCAGCTCTCCGGCATCCTCACTCTGGGCGGCACCATCCTCGGCACCAGCCGCGACAAGCCCCACAAGATGCCGGTGGACGGTCAGGTGCTGGACATGATCGAGACCATCGTCGCCAGCTACCACGCCAACAAGCTGGACTGTCTGGTCTGCCTGGGCGGCGGCGGCACCCAGAAGAATGCGCTGCGCCTGATGCAGGCCGGGCTCAACGTGGTGACCCTGCCCAAGACCATCGACAACGACGTGGCCCTGACCGATACCACCTTCGGCTTCGACACCGCCCTGGGCATCGCCACCGAGGCCATCGACCGCCTGCACAGCACCGCGCACAGCCATCACCGCATCATCGTCGTCGAGATCATGGGCCATCGCGCCGGTTGGCTCGCCTTGGGAGCTGGCATTGCCGGCGGCGCCGACGTGATCCTGATCCCGGAAATCCCCTACCAGGTGGAAAGCGTCGCGGCGGCCATCCGCGAGCGCAGCCGCAGCGGCAAGCCGTTCAGCATAGTCGCGGTGGCCGAGGGGGCCGTGTCGCAGCAGGAACACCTGGATCGGCTGGCCGCCCTGGCGCGGAAAAAAGGCAGGAAGGCCAAGGACGGAGCGCGGGAGCCGATGCCGGAAGAGGCCGAGATGGTTTATGCGGATCGCACCCTGAACCTGGCCAAGCAACTGGAACTGCTTACCGGTCTGGAGGCCCGCGTCACCATCCTGGGCCACCTGCAACGCGGCGGCACCCCCTCCGCCGCCGACCGCCTGCTGTCCACGCGCCTAGGCACCGCTGCTGCTGATCTGATCCACCAGCGGCACTACGGCGTCATGGTGGCGGCCCGCGGGGAAGCCACCGAGCCGGTGTCCCTGGAGGCGGTCGCCGGCCAGGTCAAGACCGTGCCACCGGATCACACCTGGGTGGAAAGCGCGCGGCGGGTGGGAACGAATTTCGGCGATTAGCTTTTTCGGTCGTGGGCAGCGGCTTGCGAGGTAACGCCGGCTTTGTTGTTGGCCCTGTTCGTCTATATTGGTCTATAAGAATATATCGATATACGTTTCGGAGAATATGAGTCTGGTAAGGTGTGGCGGTTATTACTGCTTACTGCTTACTGCTGGATGCGGCCATTCAGGCGCTGCGTCCGGTCAACGCCAAACCGGAACTCTTGAAGACAAGAATGAAAACAAAATCTGTCCTGTACGTCCGGTTGCCCAACTGGAAGATTTATCCCGGCGGCGTGGTTTATGTCGCGGATTACGTCCACAAGCATCGCCCCGACCTCGCCCAGCACCTGCTCGACCTGGCCCTGGTGGCGCCGGCCGAGCGCAAGCGCGTGTTGCGCGAGCATCTGGAGAGCATGCAGCCGGACATCGTCGCCTTCTCCTGGCGCAACATGCAGTCGTTCGGCCCGCATCCGGAGGATGACGCCCTCGACGTGGTGATGAACTTCGACCACGCCAAGAGCCCCTGGCGCCGCATCAAGGCCGCCAAGGATGCCGTCCGCATCATCTACGACTATGCCGCGAACCGGCTCAACAACTTCGCCTATATGCGGCTGGTGCGCCGCCTGTTGCCTGAGTCGCGCATCGTCGTCGGCGGTACCGCGGTATCGATCTTCGGCAAGCAGGTGGCGGAGAAATGTCCGCCCAACAGCATGGTGGTGGTGGGCGAGGGCGAGGACACCATGCTCTCCATCGTCAACGACGCGGTCGAGCCGGTGGGCGAGTACTACCTCAAGGATGCGGCGGGCAAGATCAGCCATCGTGCGCGCAGCGAGTCCTTCGATCTGGGCGATCGCACCGCCGTCGATTTCGCCTACATCGCCGGCATGTTTCCCGGTTTTTCGCAGTATCTGGGCGACGACATCGGCGTCAACACCAAGCGCGGCTGCCCGTTTCAATGCCACTTCTGCCTGTACAACAAGATCGAGGGCGCACGTCAGCGCTACCGCGATCCGGTGCAGATCGTCGACGAGATCGAATCCCTGAACCGGGACTACGGCGTGCAGAAGATCTGGTTCACCGATGCGCAGTTCTGCTCGACCCGCGAGAGCACGCACCACGTGGAAGCGGTGCTGGACGAGATACTGGCGCGCAAGCTGGAGATCAGCTGGTCCGGCTATCTGCGCCTCAATTTCCTGACTCCCGAGATCGCCCGCAAGATGCTGGCCTCGGGCATTTCCAGCATCGACCTGTCCTTCACCGGCTCCCAGCACGTGATCGACGCCCTTACCCTGGGCTACAAGCTGGACCAGCAGATGGAGGCGTTTCGCATGTTCAGCGCCAACGGCTTCACCAACCAGAAGGTGAAGCTGTACATGCCGCTGAACGCGCCGGGCGAGACGGTGCGCACCCTGCGCATGACCATCGACAAGATCAAGGAACTCTACGAGCTGTTCGGGCGCGAGAACGTGCTGCCGTTCATCTTCTTCATCGGCGTGCAGCCGGGTACGCCGGTGGAGAAACTGCTGATCTCGCAGGGCTACCTGAAGCCGGGTTACGACCCGCTCACCCTCAATCCCTTCATCATCAAGAAGCTGCTCTACAACCCGCAGCCGCTCGGCCGGCTCATCGCCCGCGCCTATCTGGAGGCGGTGGATACGCTCGACCACAGCAGCGACTACATCGGTCGGGCCACCATGGAGATACTGGAACGGGAACTGGCAAAACCCGAGTGGCGGCGCCTGGAGACCGAACTGCCGCCAGAGTCGAAGAAGATTATCCCCATCGTCCAGGCGATCCATCTGGAGACGGCGTGTACGTCCAACGACATTCGCGAGTAGTCGCGGGCGGGCTTACTCGGTCAGCAGCGCTGTAGGTTGGGCAAAGCGAAGCGTGCCCAACATCGCGGCGGGTTCGTTGGGCACGCTTCGCTTTGCCCAACCTACGCCACTACCGGTAGTGATTGTCTGTGACAACCGGATAAGCAAGCAGCGAACGACAACAGCGAGTGATGGAAGACACGCATTCGCCTGCCGTGCGCGGCCTCACAGCAGGCGGCGCAGTTCGTACAACGCCTCCAGCGCCTGTTTCGGGCTGAGTTCGTCCGGGTCGATTTCCGCCAGCCGGTCCAGCGCCGGGTTGGACGCCGGTTCCGCTGGCAACGCGGGGGCGAACAGATCGCCTTGATGCGTGGGCGCGATCTGCTGGTTTTCCAGCAGCACCAGTTTGCGTCGGGCGGCGTTGATGACCTGGCCCGGCACGCCGGCCAGCTTGGCGACTTGCAGGCCGTAGCTCTGCGAAGCCGGGCCGTCTTCCACCGCATGTAAAAAGGTGAGTCCGGCGGCTGTTTCAACGGCGTCGAGATGCACGTTGGCGAGGCTGCGGAATTCCTGATTGAGCTGGGTCAGCTCGAAATAATGCGTCGCAAACAGCGTGTAGGCGCGCGTCTTTTCGGCCATGTGGCGGGCCACCGCCCAGGCGATGCTGATGCCGTCGAAGGTGGAGGTGCCGCGGCCGATTTCGTCCATCAAAATCAGGCTGTGTTCGGTGGCGCCGTGCAGGATGCCGGCGGTTTCGGTCATTTCCACCATGAAGGTGGAACGGCCGCCGGCGAGGTCGTCCGATGAACCGACGCGGGTGAAAATCTGGTCCACCGGGCCGATCAGCGCCGCTTTCGCCGGCACATACAGGCCGCAGCAGGCGAGCAGCACGATATGCGCGATCTGCCGCATGTAGGTCGATTTGCCGCCCATGTTGGGGCCGGTGATCAGCAGCATGCGGCGGGTCGGGTCGAGCTGGAGATCGTTCGGGATGAACGCATCGACGCGGGTTTCCACCACCGGATGGCGGCCGGCCTGAATCTGGATGCCCCATTGCGCGCTGAATTCCGGCGCGCTGTAGCGGCGTTCGCCGGCCAGTTGGGCGTGGCTGCTCAATACATCGGCTTCGGCGACGGCATCGGCGGCGTGTTGCAACGGCGCGAGATGGCCGGCGAGGTGGTCGAGCAGCGCGTCGTAAAGCAGTTTTTCGCGCGCCAGGGAGCGTTCGGCGGCGGACAGGAACTTGTCCTCGAAGGCTTTCAGCTCCGGCGTCAGATAGCGCTCGACATTCTTCAGCGTTTGCCGGCGGTGATAGTCGGCGGGAATTTTGTCGACCTGGGCGCGGCCGACTTCGATGAAAAAGCCGGACACGCGGTTGTATTCGACGCGCAGCGTGGCAATGCCGGTACGCGCCCGCTCGCGCGTTTCCATGTCGATCAGGAAGCTGCCGCAATCGGATTGCAGCGCGCGCAGTTCGTCGAGTTCGGCGTCGAAACCATCGGCGATGACGCCGCCTTCGCGCAACACCACGCCCGGTTCCGGTTTCAGCGCGCGCGCCAGATGATCGATGGATTCGGGCGGGTAGATCAGGCGTTCGATGAGTCCGGCCAGATCGGGGCCGGCGAGCAGCAACGCATCTTGCAGCGCAGGCAGACGCAACAGACTGTCGCGCAGGCCGGAAAGGTCGCGCGGACGCGCGCTTTTCAGCGCGATGCGAGCGGCGATGCGTTCCAGATCGGCCATGCCTTTCAAGGCTGCACCCGCGCCGCGCATCGCTTCCGGTGCGGCCATCAACGCCGCAATGACGGCGTGGCGCCGGTGCAGAACTTTGTGATCGCGCAGCGGGTGGTGCAGCCAGTGTTTCAGGCGCCGGCTGCCGAGGGCCGTGCCACAAGTGTCGAGCTCTGAAAACAGCGTCGGGGCCGGTTCGCCGCGCAAGGTCTCGCTGATTTCCAGCGTGCGTCGCGCGGCCGCATCCAGCAGCACGTATTCGCTATCGCGCTCCAGCACCAGGCTGGCGACGTGGGGCAGGGCGGCTTGTTGGCGGGTGTTTTGTTGGCTGGTGTTTTGTGTATGGCGGGCGTATTCCAGCAGCAGGCCGGCGGCGGCTTGCAAGGCGGGCTGGTCTTCGATGCCGAAGGCGGTGAGGTCGCCGACGCCGAATTGATCCAGCAGCAGACGCCGCCCGCGCTCCGCGTCGAACTGCCAATCTTGGCGGCGGGTGAGGGCGCATTTGAGATTGCTCAGATCGGCATGAACATAGCCCTCCGGCAGCAGAATCTCGCTCGGATTCAGCCGCACCAACTCGGCGCCCAGGCGTTCGGCCGGGATGGTTTTGGCGGCGAAACGACCGCTGGAAAGCGTCAACCAGGCCAGCGCCAGGTTTTTATCCCCTCGCCCCCCGGGGGAGAGGGTCAGGGAGAGGGGCAGCAAGGCCAGCATCACTGCATCGCGCTTGTCGTCCAGCAGCGCCTCGTCGGTGACGGTGCCGGGCGTGACGATGCGCATCACCTTGCGTTCGACCGGCCCCTTGCTGGTTTTCGGATCGCCGATCTGTTCGCAGATCGCGACCGATTCGCCCAGCCGCGATAGCTTGGCCAGATATTGCTCGGCCGCGTGATAGGGCACGCCGGCCATGCGGATCGGCTGCCCGGCGGAAGCGCCGCGCGAGGTCAAGGTGATGTCGAGCAGGCGCGCGGCCTTTTCGGCGTCGTCATGGAACAACTCGTAAAAGTCGCCCATGCGATAGAACAGCAACATGCCGGGATGCTCGGCCTTGATGCGCAGGTACTGCACCATCATCGGGGTGTGCGGGGCGGGATCGGCGGGGTTGGGCAACTGCGTGGGCGGGGACGGGTTGAATCGGCCGAATTCTACTTGTACGCAACGTCGGATTTGAACGGAATTGGCCAGGCGTTCCGGTCAGTGACGCCAAGCTGCGCAATGTCATAAATCTGGAAAAATCGGGCGGCGCGCTGGTGTTACGATGCCGCGTCTCGGGAAAGGAAACGCATGTCCGCAGCGGATTCGGTACGCAAATTTGTTGGCCCCTTGCTCACGCTCCTGTTGTTGGTCGGCGTCGGCTTGGGTATCTGGTATTCCTCGGACGGCAAACAGGAAGCCGACAAGGCCGCGGCGGTTGTGACGATCAAAGGCCTGATCGGTTCGGAGAAGCTGCCTTTCCTGCAAGACCCGCGCGTGCTGGCCTATCTGGAAAAACAGGGCATCAAGCTGGAGGCGATGAAGGCGGGTTCACGCGAGATCGCGCTGCGGCCGGACTTGAAGCAATTCGATTACGCCTATCCCGCCGGCGTTCCCGCCGCGACCAAGCTGCAAAAGGAACAGAACATCCGGCAGACCTACCCGACCTTCTTCACGCCGATGGCGCTGGCGTCCTGGAAGCCGGTGGTGGCGGTGTTGCAGGCGAACGGCATCGTCGAGCAACGCGGCAAGTCCTGGTACATCGTCGACATGATGAAGCTGATGCGCTGGATGGAGGAAGGCAAGCGCTGGCGCGACATTCCCGGCAATAGCCAATACCCGGTCGGCAAGAGCATCCTGGTTTCCACCACCGATGTGCGCACGTCGAACTCCGCCGCGATGTATCTCTCCCTGTTGAGCTATCTGGCCAACGAGCGCAACGTGGTGCAGGACGAGGCGCAGTTGCGGCAGGTCTTGCCCCTGGTGACGCCGCTGTTTCTCAAGCAGGGCTATCAGGAGTCGTCCAGCGCCGGGCCGTTCGAGGACTATGTTTCGATGGGCATGGGCAAGGCGCCGCTGGTGCTGGTTTATGAGTCGCAATTCATCGAATACCTGGCCAGGACGCCGAAGGATGCGCGCAATCCCGACATGGTCTTGCTGTACCCGGAGCCGACCGTTTACACCAAACATATCCTCACGCCGCTGAACGAAAAAGGCCGTCGCCTGGGTGAATTGTTCGCCAATGACGCCACTTTGCAGCGTCTGGCGGTGGAATATGGCTACCGGGTCAACAATCCGAATCTGTTCCGCGAGGTCAATCAGGCGCGCGGTATCGAAGCGCCGGACAACCTGCTCGATGTGATCGATCCGCCCGCCTATGAGATTCTGGAAAAAATGATCACGGCGATCGAACAGCAGATGTCCAGGTAAGCGCAATTCCGGAACCTTTTTCGCACAACCCTATTCAGCACAGCCAAGGAGCCATACATGAGCGAAACCAGCGTACTTACGCCCCCCAGCATCCTGACTCCGCCCGCGCTGACGCCGCCCGCGCCAGTCGCGGTGATCGAGCCGGAACAGGCCGGCGGCATGGTGCAGGTCGATGCCAAGGCGATTCCGGAACTGGATGCCCAGGTCGAGCAGTTCATCACCGATACGCTGACCCTGGACAAGAACAGCGCCGGGTTCAAGGAACGGGTGGAAAGCATTCATCACATGGGCAATGCCGATGTGGTCAATGCCGCCAGCGTCAGCAACCGCATGCTTGAGCGGCCGGTGCGGCTGATGAAAGACGGTTTGTTCAGCGAAGGCTCCGGCATCGGCAAGGGCCTGGTCGATCTGCGCCGCAAGGTCGAGGAACTCAATCCGGCGCGCCAGGGCGATCTGTTCCAGCCGCGCAAGCTGCTCGGCTTGATCCCGTTCGGCAGCAAGATCGAGGATTACTTCGACAAGTACCACTCCGCGCAGAGCCATATCAATTCCATTCTGGAAAGTCTGGCCGACGGCAAGGATGAATTGATGCGCGACAACGTCGCCATCGAGCAGGAAAAAGTGGCGCTGTGGGAGACCATGCAGCGCCTGGAGCAATTCGTCTACATCGGCAAACGCCTGGACGCCAAGCTGTCCGAACGCATCGCCGAAATCGAGGCGGCCGATCCGGACAAGGCGCGTATCGTCAAAGAAGAACTGCTGTTCTACACCCGCCAGAAAGTCACCGATCTGCTGACCCAGCAGGCGGTCAGCGTGCAGGGTTATCTGGCGCTGGACATGATCCGCAAGAACAATCTGGAACTGTCGAAAGGCGTCGGCCGCGCTTCTACCACGACCATTTCGGCGCTACGCACGGCGGTGATGGTGGCGCAGGCGCTGACCAACCAGAAGCTGGTGCTGGAACAGGTCAAGGCGCTCAACAGCACCACCGAGGACATGATCGTGGCGACCAGCGAGCTGTTGAAAACCCAGAGCGCGGAAATCCACCAGCAGGCCAGCGGCAGCATGATCGGCATGGAGAAACTGCAGCAGTCGTTCGACAACGTGTTCGCCACCATGGACATGATCAGCGACTACAAGGCGCAGGCGCTGGACAGCATGAAGCAGACGGTCGACGCGCTCAGCGGCCAGATGAGCCGCGCGCAGAAATATCTCGATCAGGTGCGTGAGGACGAGGCCCGAGTCGCGACCCGGGTCGCGGCGACTTCGGACGGCGTGGTCAGGCTTTAAGCCTGTTTCGCTTCGCTTGGAATATCAATAACACGGAGATCGACATGCGCCACTGGCTGAAAACACTGTTCATTCTGCCGGCCCTGGCCGTGCTGCTCACCGCCTGTGGCGACGAAGCTCCGAAAGAACTGCCGCCTGAACGCACGTTGACCATCCTGGCCGGTTCCGAATTGAAGGACGTCGAGCCCTTGCTGCCCAAGCTGGAAGCCGAAACCGGCATCCGCCTCAAGTTCGAATATTCCGGCACCCTGGATGGCGTCGAGCGCTTGCAGGCGGGCGAAGCGTTCGATGCGGCCTGGTTCTCGCACGCCAAATATCTGATGCTCGATCCGACCACCCGTGCCAAGGTCAAGGCGTCGGAAAAGATCATGCTTTCGCCGGTGGTGCTCGGCGTCAAGGAAAGCAGGTTCAAGGCGCTGGGCTGGGACAAGAAAGCCGAGCTGACCTGGAAGGACATCGCCCAGGCGGCGGCATCCGGCCAGTTCAATTTCGCGATGACCAACCCCACTTCCAGCAATACCGGTTTCTCCGCGTTGATGGGCGTGGCCGCCGCGTTTGCCGGCAAAGCCGATGCGTTGACCGAACAGGATGTCGCCCAGCTCGATCTGACCGGCTTGTTCAAGGGCCAGAAGCTCACCGCCGGCAGTTCCGGCTGGCTGGCCGAGCGTTACCTGGCCGAGGCCGACCGTCTGGACGGCATGATCAACTATGAATCGGTGCTGCTCGGCCTCAACGTGGGAACGTCCGGTGCCGGCAACTCCAATGTCGCGCCGCTGAAGGACAAGCTGCATCTGGTCTATCCGCGCGACGGCATCGTCACGGCCGACTACCCGCTGCTGTTGCTCAACGATGCCAAGCGCGCCGCTTACGACAAGGTCGTCGCCTGGCTGAAAAGCGCCGAGACGCAGCAGGCGCTGATGCGCGATACCCGTCGCCGGCCGGTCAATCCGAGCGTGGCGTCCGCGCAAGGCTTGTTCCCCGATGCGTTGCTGTCCGAACTGCCCTTCCCGAACCGGATCGAAGTCGTCAACAAGCTGTTGTTCTCCTATCTCAACGACCAGCGCCGCCCGGCGCATGCGTTCTTTGTGCTCGATATTTCCGGGTCGATGGAAGGCGAGCGCTTGCAGGGTTTACGTGCCGCGTTGACCAGCCTGGCCGGCGGCGACACCAGTCTGACCGGCCGCTTCGCCCGCTTCCAGAACCGTGAACGGATCAGCCTGATTCCGTTCTCCAGCGGCGTCGAGCAAGACCTGCTGCTGGCCGCCGACATGGGCAAATCTGGCCCGGAAAACGACAAGACCCTGAATCAGATACGTACTTACGCCGGCCAGTTGGGCGTTCGCGGCGGCACCGCGCTTTACGACGCCGTGGCCGAAGCCTATCGCCAGGCCGCGCTGGCGATGAAGAACGATCCGCAGCGTTACTACACCATCGTCGCGATGACCGATGGCGAGTCCAATACCGGCATGACGCTGGCGGAGTTCAAGCGTTTTTATGCCAGCCTGCCGCCAGATGTGCGCCAGGTTCGGGTCTTTACCGTGCTGTTCGGCGACAGCGATCCGGCGGAAATGAAAACGCTGGCCGAACTCACCGGCGGCCACATGTTCGACAGCCGCAAGACTTCTCTGTCCAGGATGTTCAAGAGCATCCGGGGCTATCAGTAATCCCGCTTATCCATGACCCCGTCTTTGCCTTTTTCGCTCCGCTTCTGGCTGTTCCTCTACGGTTATCCGAACATCGCCGGCTCGGCCCTGGGCCTGGTCGGTCTGGCGCTGTTTTTTCTGGGCATCATCGGCCCCGGCTGGCCGTACATCGTCGCCGGGTTGTATGGGCTGGGCTGGGTGCTGGCCTGGCAGCTCGCGCCGCGCGAAATGCATCTGGAAATCGCCCGCGAGGCGCGCGCCGAGGCTTTGCTCGGCGAACTCGAAAACCTCATCAAGCGGGTGCACAAACACCTGCCGCGCGAAGCCCAGGTCTTGCTGCAAAGCCTGCGCCAGACCCTGGCCGAACTGCTGCCCCGGCTGGCCGACAACACGGTTTTTTCCCAGGAAGGCCACACCGTGGAAAAAACCGTGCGCGATTACCTGCCCGCGACGCTGGAAAATTACTTGCACTTGCCGCCCGCCTTCGCCCGCATGCACACTTTGAAAGACGGCAAGACGGCGCAGTCCATGTTGCTGGATCAACTCGGATTGCTCGATGACCAGATGCGCCAGATGCTGGCCAACGCTTTGCGGGACGACGCGCGCGCGCTGGCTGAAAACGGGGCATTCCTGGAGCAGAAATTCAAACCGGTCGACTTCTTTCGGCTCGGCTGAACGCGTTATGCGGGTGTAGGCGCCGGGCGAGGCGGAAAGCGCTTGGTTGGATATCGCTTGGTTGGATATCGCCTGGTTTTTGACTGGATCGTCCTGTTTCTGGAGCTCTGATATATGAGTCCGCGCACTTCACTGTTGTTGTTCTGGTCCTTGTTTGTGTTGGGTTCAGCCCCGGCTCAGGCTGCCTACACGTGGATTCCTTCGGCGCCGCCGCAAGAGATCGAGGCGCGCTTGGCGCGGGTTCAAGCCGACGCCGGCGCGCACAAGGCGGCGATTGCGGCAGGCAAGCGGGCGGCATTTTTCTGCGTCAACTGCCATGGTGAAACCGGGGTGAGTGCGCTGGATAACATGCCGAATCTGGCCGGGCAGAATGCGTTCTACCTGCTCACGCAGATCGACAAGTTCGGCGATGGCCGCCGCAAGGACGCTTTCATGTCCGGTCTGGTGAAGGTGTTGAAGCCGGATGATCGCTTCAATATCGCGGTGTTCTACGCCAGCCAGCCGGTTCCGCCGACACCGGCAAAAAACCCGGTGCAAGCGGCTGCGGCCGGAAAACATTTTGCGCGCGCTTGCCTCGGGTGCCACGGCGTCAAGGCGTATGGCACGCGTGAGGTTGCGCGTCTGGCCGGGCAGCGCAGCGCTTATCTGATCGCGACATTGAAAAATTACCGCAGCGGCAGCGGTTTGCGCTCGGATTCGCGGATGACCGGGGTGGCGCAGAAGTTGTCGGATGCCGAGATTGTTGCGCTCGCCGCTTATCTGGGCGCTTTGCCTTGATGCAGGGCTGATTCTTCCTCGATTCGGGCTAAAGGTTTTCGTCTCCGCGCCGATGAGCGCGGGGTAAGCAAGCCAACCGCAAATAATGCCGACGAGGTTGTGATGTAGGAAGCTCGCCCTCGGGGCGATAGCATTGCGGCGAGGGCGCCGCTCCCCCAAATGGATTCAGGAGGAGATCGAAAATGAAAACTGAGGGTACCGAGGAAATTGATTTTTCCCGGCAACTGCGGCTGCTGGTGGTGGACGATGTGGCAGTTCACCGTTTTCTTCTGGCCTCGGGCCTCGGGCGTATCAACCCTTTTATAAAAGTAGAAGAGGCTGGGAGCGGTGGCGCGGCGATGGACAAGCTGGGTGGTGCGGAACACTACGACGCAGTGATATGCGACTGGCTCATGCCGGGTGGCAGCGGGGAGGACCTGTTGCGCTGGATGCGCGCGCGGCCGCATTTCAGGCGCGTGCCGTTCATCATGGTATCCAGCAAGAACACCGCCCAGGACATTATTGAGGCTTTTACCGAGCTGGGTGTGGACGGCTATGTGGTCAAGCCGTTCATGCCGAGGGATGTCTACCGGAAAGTGGTCGATACGATCGACAGGATGGCCGGAAAAAATTCTAGATAGATCATAAGGAGTCGTGTGATGGGGCATTTCCTGTTAAGTGGCAACATGAGGTTGTTCTGGCTGCTGGTGGCTGCCAGCCTGGCGGGTTTGATAGCGGCTACACGGGTTAATGCAGCGGAGAAGGAGGTGTACATTCTGGCCGTGGTGCCGCAGTTCACCCCATCCGAAGTGCACCGTAACTGGACGCCGTTCGTTGA
>JAUYET010000069.1 GCA_030691265.1 Pseudomonadota bacterium | reverse complement strand
TACGGCGAGGCCGAGCCGGTCGCCGATAATCATGTCAAGGCAGGCCGCAAGCAGAACCGGCGCGTGGTGTTGGTCGTTATTCAGTAATCAATTTTTGTGACTGTTCAGCCGTAGTGCGGGCATTGCCCGCACTACGGCTGGACAGTCACGAACAATCGAGGAAAAAATCATGAAATGCAGCCTATGTAAAACCGGGGAAACCCACCCTGGCAAAACCACGGTCACGCTGGAACGCGGCGAAAGCGTGGTCGTCATTCGCGACGTACCAGCGGAAATCTGCGAGGACTGCGGTGAATATTTCCTCGACGAAGTGACTGCGCGCCGGGTCTACACGGCGGCAGAGCAAGCCTGTTCCCGGCATGTCGAGGTCGAAATCCAGCGTTACGCAGCCTGACTCGATGTACCTCTTCCGCCTGCTCCGCATTTTCTTCACCGCCGCGCGTTACGGCCTCGACGAGTTTTTCCTCGGCCACGAACGCGTCAAGCTGGTGCGCCTGTCCGTGCAGGCGCTGTTTTTCTGGCGCGGCCTGATCTGGCCGATGCAGCAGGCGCGCGGCGAACGCCTGCGTCTGGCGCTGGAATCGCTCGGCCCGATCTTCGTCAAGTTCGGCCAGATGTTGTCCACTCGGCGCGACATGATTGCGGCCGACATCGCCGATGAGCTGGCCAAGCTGCAAGACCGCGTGCCGCCCTTCCCCAGCGAGCAGGCGCTGGCGGTGCTCAAGCGCGCTTACGGCAGGGAGGCGAGCGATGTGTTCGCCGAATTCGACGACACGCCGATCGCCTCCGCCTCGGTGGCGCAGGTGCATCGGGCGACGCTGAAAAGTGGCGAGCAAGTTGCGGTGAAGGTGTTGCGGCCCGGCATTCAGAAAGTCATCGGCCACGACATGCAGATATTGATGGCCATCGCCGGCCTGATCGAACGCCTGTGGTGGGACGGCCGCCGCCTGAAGCCGCGCGAAGTGGTGGCCGAATTCGCCAAGCACCTCGACGACGAGCTGGACCTGATCCGCGAAGCCGCCAACTGCTCGCAACTGCATCGCAATTTCGCCACCTCGCCGCTGCTGGCGGTGCCGGAAGTGGAGTGGGATTACTGCACGTCGGAAGTCATGGTGATGACCTGGATGAACGGCCTGCCGATTTCCCGCCTCGACGAATTGCGCAGTCGCGGCGTCGATATCCCGAAGCTGGCGCGCGCCGGGGTGGAAATCTTCTTCACGCAAGTGTTCCGCGACGGTTTCTTCCACGCCGACATGCACCCCGGCAACGTGCTGGTGACCGATCAGGGCAAATACATCGCGCTCGATTTCGGCATCATGGGTACGCTCGACGAGACCGACAAAAACTACCTGGCGCAGAACTTCCTGGCCTTCTTCCAGCGCGATTACAAGAAGGTCGCACGCGCCCATCTCGATGCCGGCTGGGTGCCGGCCGATACTCGCGCCGACGAGTTCGAGGCGGCGATCCGCGCCGTCTGCGAGCCGGTATTCGACCGGCCATTGAAGGAAATCGCTTTCGGCAAAGTTTTGCTGCGCCTGTTCCAGACTTCGCGCCGCTTCGGCATGGAAATCCAGCCGCAACTGGTGATGTTGCAAAAAACCCTGCTCAACATCGAAGGCCTCGGCCGCCAGCTCGACCCGGAACTGGACCTGTGGTCCACCGCCAAACCGTTCCTGGAACGCTGGATGAGCGAACAGATCGGCTGGCGCGGCTGGCTGCGTACGTTCAAGGAAGAAGCGCCGTACTGGGGCGCCGTGCTGCCGCAACTGCCGCGTCTGGCGCATCAGGCCCTGCGCACCGATCGCCTGGAAAAACTGGAAGCCGGCCTGGTTGTCATGCTGGCGCAGCAACAGGGGCGCAATCGCTGGCTGGCGGTGATCGCCGTGCTGCTGGCGGTGCTGGTGGGCATGGGGCTGCTGCGACCCTGACCGCCTCTGGCGCCCGCCCGTTATGGCCTCGACAAACCCGCTCAACCTCGCAAGGAGCCCGCAACATGATCTATGGCATCGGCACGGACATCGTCGCAGTTAAACGCATGGATGACCTGCACGTCCGTTACGGCGGCAAGCTGGCGGAGCGTCTGCTGGCGCCGGATGAGTGGGGCGACTACGCGGAAGCGAGCAACAAGGAGCACTTTCTGGCCAAGCGCTTCGCCGCCAAGGAAGCTTTCGCGAAAGCGGTCGGCACCGGCATGCGCGCGCCGGTTTCGTTCACCACGATCAGCGTGGTGCATGACGCGCATGGCAAACCCGGCTTCGTTTATTCGCCCGAGCTGGGCGTCTGGTTGAAGTCGCGCGGCATCAATTCGACGCATCTGAGTCTTTCCGACGAACAGGATTACGTCGTCGCCTTCGTGGTGGCGGAATGTATGCAAACCCATACGCAACCCCATACGCAACCCCATACGCAAACCCATACGCAAACCCGTACGGAACCCCGCGCATGATCCCGATCATCCACCTGCCCCTGGGCCCGGTGATGGCCGATGTCGCCGGCCTGGCGTTGAGCGATACGGAACGCGCCCGCCTGTTGCACCCCAGCGTCGGCGGCGTGATTCTGTTCCGACGCAATTACGAAAACCCGCAACAACTCGCCGCGCTGTGCCAGGAAATCCATGCGCTGCGCAGTCCGCATCTGCTGATCGGCGTCGATCATGAAGGCGGTCGCGTGCAGCGCTTCCGGGAAGGCTTCACGCCGATTCCGCCGATGCGCGCCATCGGCCAGGTCTGGGATGCGCACCCGCAGCGGGCGCGGCGACTGGCGCGCGATGCCGGTTACCTCATCGGCGCCGAATTGCGCGCGGCGGGGGTGGATTTCAGCTTTGCGCCGGTGCTCGATCTCGACTACGGCAACAGCGGCGTGATCGGCGATCGCGCCTTCCACCGCAATCCGCAGGCGGTGACCGACCTGGCGCACGCGCTGGTGCTGGGCCTGCACGAGGCGGGCATGAGCGCGGTGGGCAAGCATTTCCCCGGCCATGGCTTCGTGGCGGCGGATTCGCATCTGGCGATTCCGGTCGATGAACGCAGCCTGACCGATATCGAATTCGCCGATCTGCTGCCGTTCCGCCAGATGGTGGATATGGGCCTCGCCGGCGTGATGCCGGCGCATGTGATTTATCCGCGCGTCGATGCGCATCCGGCCGGTTTCTCGCACAAATGGCTAACGCAAATCCTGCGCGGCCAACTGGGCTTCGAAGGCGTCATCTTCAGCGACGATCTGGTCATGGAAGGCGCCAGCGTCGCCGGTGACATCCGGCAACGCGCGGTGGCGGCGTTGCAGGCCGGTTGCGACATGGTGCTGGTGTGCAATCGCCCCGAACTGGCCGACGAACTGCTGGCGAAACTGAAATGGCCGCTGGCGCCGATGTCGCTGATCCGGCTGGCGCGCATGCACGGCCGGCCGCATCCGCCGACACGCATCGCGCTGCATGAAAGCCTGCGCTACATGGATGCGCTGCACCACCTGGGCGGCGTCGGCCAGGTCGATGCCGAACTGGCGCTGGCCGACCCCGGCAATACTTGCGGCAACAGCGGATGAATGCGCCCGCCCCCGTCTCGCTTGATCGCGACACCACGCAAGCGCAACACCATGTCGGTCACGACCACGGCGGCGACGCCCTGTTCAAGGCGCTGTTCTTCACGCTCGCTTTCGCCGTGGTCGAAGTGGTGGCCGGCTTCTGGTCCGGCTCGCTGGCGCTGCTGTCCGACGCCGGCCATATGGTTACCGACTCCACCGCTTTGGGCCTGGCCGCGCTCGCCGCCTGGCTGGCGCACAAGCCGCCGTCCAACACGCACACCTACGGCCTGGTGCGGCTGGAAATCCTCGCCGCCCTGTTCAACAGCCTGTTGATGCTGGGCTTGATCGTGTTCATCGTCGTCGAAGCCATCGACCGCCTGGCCAATCCGCAACCGGTGATGGGCGGCGCGGTGATGGGGGTGGCGTTCATCGGCCTGCTGGTCAACCTGGCGGTGGCCTGGCTGCTGCATCACGGCGGCGACGGCCTCAACACGCGCGCCGCGTTTCTGCATGTGCTGGGCGATCTGCTCGGTTCGGTTGCTGCGCTGGTCGCCGGCGCGGTGATCTGGGCCACCGGTTACATGCCGATCGACCCGATTCTGTCTCTGGTGGTCTCCGGCCTGATTCTGGTCTCGGCCTGGCGCTTGCTGACGGAAAGCCTGCATGTGCTGATGGAAGGCGTGCCGACGCAGGTCAGCCTGGAAAAAGTCGCCCTCGATCTGGGCGAGATTCCCGGCGTGCGGCGCGTGCATGACTTGCATGTCTGGACGCTGTCTTCCGGCCAGATTGCGCTTTCCGCACATCTGGAACTGGACAGCTTCGGCGACTGGGACCGCATTCTGCGGGCCAGCCGCGCTTGCCTCGATCAAGACCATAGTATTCGCCACGTCACGCTACAGGCCGAGTTGGGTCACCCCAAGTTGGGCCATACCTAATTTTTATAAGGAATCCGTATGAAACGCCGTCGCCTCTATGGTCGCCACCGACTCTCCCGCGATGCCGAGCGTCTGGCCTGGCTGGCGCAGGGTCTGGCCGATTCCGGCAGCCGTCTGGAAGATGTCTGGCTGGAAGCGGAAATGAGCGCCCTGATCGAAAAGCTGCTCAAGGCCGCCGACGAAGATGCGCTCAACCAGGCGCTGGACCGCCTGCGCGAGACGAACAGCCGTGCCTATGACGAGCTCGCCGACCTGATCGAAGCCGCCTGCGAGGTGAGCCAGACTGGAGACAGCGCGCGCCTGCTCATCGCGCTGCCGGTATTGGCCTGGTCGCGCTATGCCATTCCGACCCGCAACATCCCCAAGAATGTGCTCGATGCGCTGCGCACGCAGCTCTCCGCCCACATCCTCAGCGCCGATGCGAGCGTGCATTTCGCCGATTACCTGTTCAGCCCGGACCAGTTGCCGCAAGGCTATGCCGACACCTGGGCGTTTGCCGATGCGCTCTGGAACGCCTCTGCGGCTGGCAAGGACCTGAAGGTCGATAGCCAGAAACTACCGGAAAGCCAGATGTTCGTTTCCGACGTGCGCTACCTGATCGCCGTCGTGCAAGTGCCGCTCGGGCGGCCGGTGTTCCGCTGGAACGAAGTCGATGGCGGCCGTGCGGCCGCTCTGGTTGCCTGGCGCGAACAAGGCGGGCCGAATTTCCACAGTCTGCTCACCGGCAGTACCTATGAAGTGCTGACGCCCGAGGCCTATTTCGCCGCCTGGCGGCAGGCGGATCAGGAAACCCGCCCGTTCGCACTGAAAGCGGCGGTGGCCTACTTGCAGGCCCTGTTCAATCTGCCCGCCAGCGGGATTCGCGCCGTTGCCGCGCCCTATTACGAACATGGCCTGGAAGAGTGGCGCATCAGCTTTCTGCGCGCCGGTTCGGATGACGTGGTGCATGGCGTCATCTGGCCGCTGCTCGGCAACGACGACGAAAACACCGACCTCGGCGTGGAAATCGAAGCCTTGTTGAAAAGCACCGGCATCGGCGATGTGCGCATCCTCGGCACTCGCATGCCGATCGAATACTGTGACGACTGCGGCGCACCGCTGTTCCCCAGCCCGGAAGGCGAGAACGTGCATGCGGAAATGCCGGAAGAGTTGCAGGACGCGCCGCCGGCGCACTTGCACTGACGGGCATGACTTCGAGAGACACCCCCAACCCCTCTGATGGAACTACTAAGCGATCGACTAAGCGGGCAAACGACGCCCGCCAAGTCGCTGCTTATCCCGCTTGCGGGCGAGGGGAGCGTCGAGCATCGCTGCGCGACGTGCACAGTGAGCGTCATGCTCGATCGCCGCGCCGCGATCGGCGCCGCGATTCTGCATGCCGCTCCGGAAGACATCGTCGTGCTGGCCGGCAAGGGACACGAGGACTACCAGGAAATTCACGGCGTCAAACATCCGTTTTCCGATCTCGCAGAAGCCCGTCTGGCGTTGGCTGCGCGGTCCGCAATTCAATCGAGGAACTCCCATGCATCTGCATGAAGCCGCTCAGGCCCTGCATGCCGCGGCAGTCGGCGCCGATGTGGCAATCACGGCGGTCTCCACCGACACCCGCAACCTGCCGGCCGGTTGCCTGTTCGTGGCGCTGAAGGGCCCGCGTTTCGATGGCCACAAATTTGCCGCCAAGGCGCTGGAACAAGGCGCGGCAGCGGTCATGGTGGCAGCGGACGCGCAAATGACCATCAGCCCGGCCATCGTGGTGAAAGACACGCTGCAAGCGCTCGGCCGCCTGGCCGCCTGGCATCGCGGTCAGATGCCGGCCAAGGTTGCCGCCATCACCGGCAGCAACGGCAAGACCACGGTGAAGGAAATGCTCGCCGCCATCCTCGCCGTCGAGGTGGGTGCTGAGGCTGCCGAGGACTGCGTGCTGGCCACCGCCGGCAACCTCAACAACGACATCGGCATGCCGCTGACGCTGTTGAAGCTGACGCCGCAACACCGTTACGCCGCCATCGAAATGGGCATGAACCATGCCGGCGAAATCGCCTACCTGACGCAGATCGCCCGCCCCGATGTCGCCCTGGTCAACAACGCCCTGCGCGCGCACCTGGAAGGCCTCGGCAGCGTCGAAGCGGTCGCTCGCGCCAAGGGCGAGATCTACGCCGGCCTGAAAGAAGGCGGCATCGCCATCGTCAACGCCGACGACCCGCATGCCACCCTCTGGCGCGGACTGGCCTGTCCGCGCAAGGTGATCAGCTTCGGCTTTTCAGAAAACGCCAATGTGCGCATCCTGCCCGGCAGCAGAACCGTTGCCGGCGCTGCCGCCCCGCGGCAGCGGGATTCTTCTGGCGAGGCGCTGCAATTGACTCTGGATACGCCGCAAGGCCGCATCGAGACCACGCTGCAAGTTCCCGGCGAACACAATCTGCGCAATGCCGCCGCCGCCGCAAGCCTGGCGCTGGCGCTCGGCATCGGCGTCGAATCGATAGCCAGCGGGCTGGCGGACTACACCGGCGTCAAAGGCCGTTTGCAATCGCACGCCTGCATCCTGGGCGCGACGCTGATCGACGACACCTACAACGCCAATCCCGATTCGGTGCTGGCCGCCATCCAGGTGCTGGCGGCGCGGCCGGGGACGCGGATTCTGGTGCTGGGCGACATGGGCGAACTCGGGCCGGATGCGGCGAACCTGCATAGTGAAGTCGGCGAACGCGCCCGCGCCGCCGGCATCGACCGCCTGCTCTGTCTGGGCGAGATGACACTCCACACCGTTGAGGCTTTTGGCACAAACGGGATGCATTTCGAGCGCATCGAGGAGTTGCTGGCCGAAATCGAATGCGCCCTCGCGGATGAACAGCCCCCACGCTCGGAAAACCACCTCGCTGCCCCCCGAGGGGGCGCAATGCCCGCCTTGGGACGGCCCGGCGGCGGGCCTGTCACGGTACTGGTCAAGGGCTCCCGCTTCATGCAGATGGAACGGATCGTGAAATCCTTTATGGAAGCCGACAAATGCTCCTGATGCTCGCCCAGTGGCTCGGCCACGATATCCGCGCCTTCAACGTGTTCCAGTACATCACGCTGCGCGGCGTGCTGGCCGCGCTGACCGCATTGCTGATCTCCTTCGCGCTCGGCCCGGCGATGATCCGCAAGCTGACCGAATTGAAGGTCGGCCAGCCGGTGCGCGACGACGGCCCGCAGACGCATCTGGTCAAGGCCGGCACGCCGACCATGGGCGGCGCGCTGATCCTCGCCTCGATCACCATCACCACGTTGTTGTGGGCCGATCTGACCAACCGCTACGTCTGGATATCCCTGACCACGCTGGTCGGTTTCGGCGCCATCGGCTGGGTCGACGACTGGCGCAAGGTGGTGGAGAAAAACCCGCGCGGCCTCGCCTCGCGCTGGAAGTACTTCTGGCAATCGGTGATCGCCGCCGCCATCGCCGCCTGGCTGGCCTGGTCGGCGCATCTGCCGGCGCAGACCGAGCTGATCGTGCCGTTCTTCAAGCACATCGTGATGCCGCTCGGCGTCGCCGGCTTTGTCGTGCTGGCCTACTTCGTCATCGTCGGCACCAGCAACGCGGTCAATCTGACCGACGGCGCCGACGGTCTCGCCATCCTGCCCACGGTCATGGTCGCCGGCGCGCTGGCCATCTTCGCCTACGTCGCCGGCCACGCCGTGTTTTCCAAATACCTCGGCCTGCCGCACATCCCGGGCGCCGGCGAACTGGTCGTGTTCTGCGCCGCGCTGGTCGGCGCCGGGCTGGCTTTTCTCTGGTTCAACGCCTATCCGGCCGAAGTCTTCATGGGCGACGTCGGCGCGCTGGCTCTGGGCGCCGGGCTCGGCGTCGTGGCGGTCATCGTGCGGCAGGAAATCGTGCTGTTCATCATGGGCGGCGTGTTCGTCGCCGAAGCCATCTCGGTGATGGTGCAGGTCGGTTCGTTCAAGTTGCGCGGCAAGCGTGTGTTCCTGATGGCCCCGATCCACCACCACTTCGAGAAGAAGGGCTGGAAGGAAACCCAGGTCGTCGTCCGTTTCTGGATCATCTCGATGATGCTGGTGCTCATCGGGCTGGCCTCGTTGAAGCTGAGGTAACCCGATGAATCAACAAAAGACAACCCGTAGGGCGGAAAAGCGTAGCGCCTTCCGCCAACGCTCGGTGCATACGGCGGAAGGCGCTGCGCTTGAGCGTAGCCGTTGCCGCTTTAGCGGCTTTACGGATACGGCCTGCCCCTTGCGGGTATTCCGCCCTACTCTGCTGAAGCTGAGGTAAGCGGACATGAATACGCAGGCATCGAGTTTTTCCAACACCAAAGCCCTGGTCGTCGGCCTCGGCGACACCGGCGCTTCCTGCGTGCGCTGGCTGCTCGAACACGATGCCAGCGTGCGCGCCACCGATACGCGCGCCGAACCGCCGCATGCGCAGCACTTGCGCGAAGCCTTCCCGGAAGTGCCGCTGACGTTGGGTGGTTTCCAGGCAGCCGACTTCGACTGGGCCGATCTGATCGTGGTCAGCCCCGGCGTTGCGCTGGCGACGCCGGAAATCCAGCGCGCCATCGCAGCCGGCAAGGATGTGGTCGGCGATGTCGAACTGTTCGCCCGCGCAATCAAGAACACCAAAGCCAAGGTCATCGCCATCACCGGCTCCAACGGCAAGAGCACCGTCACCAGCCTGGTCGGCCACCTGTGCGCGGCGGTCGGCCTCGATACCGTGGTCGCCGGCAACATCGGCCTGCCGGTGCTGGAGGCGCTCGACAACCGCGAGACAGCGGAGTCGTTGGCGGCTTTGCCGCCTTACGAATCCGGCGTGCCAAGAACTGGTGCCTTGGGCAAAGACCCGGATGTCTGGGTGCTGGAACTGTCCAGCTTCCAGCTCGAAACCACGTCCAGCCTGCATCCGGACGCGGCCACCGTGCTGAACATCTCGCAGGACCACATGGACCGCTATGCCGGTCTGGACGCTTACGCGGCAGCCAAGGCGCGCGTTTTCTCTGGTGTCAGCGTGCAGGTGCTCAATCGCGACGATGCCATGGTGATGGCGATGGCATTACCGGGCCGCGCGCAAACCAGCTTCGGTATCGATGCCGCGCCCCCGGAAAACTTTGTGCCGTCGAGCTTCGGCCTGACCCAGCGCAAAGACCGTCTCTGGCTGGCCGAAGGCAAGGAAGCCTTGTTGCCGGTGGACAAGCTGCCCATCGCCGGCCTGCACAATGCCGCCAATGCGCTGGCTGCATTGGCGTTGTGTCGCGCCATCGGCCTGCCCTACGACGGCCTGATCCCGGCATTGAAAACCTTCGAAGGCCTGCCGCACCGCGTGCAGCGCGTCGCCGAAATCGCCGGGCGCACTTTCTATGACGACTCCAAGGGCACCAATGTCGGCGCCACCGTCGCCGCGCTGCTCGGCTTTACCGTGCCAGTCGTGCTGATCGCAGGCGGCGACGGCAAGGGGCAGGATTTCTCGCCGCTGCGCGCTGCGGTGAAGAACGCCCGCGCCGTGGTGCAGATCGGCCGCGACGGGCCATGGCTGGCGGCGGCCATTGGCGACGCTTGCGTAGTGCATCGCGCGGAAAGCATGGCGGAAGCCGTGAATCTGGCCTTCCAGTTAGCGCAGCCGGGCGATGCCATCCTGCTCTCCCCGGCCTGCGCCAGTTGGGACATGTTCCGTAATTACGCACACCGGGCCGAAGTATTCGTCGCCGCCGTGGAAGTGCTGCAAGGCGTCGGCGGCGAGTGCCGCCGCCAACTTGAGCGCCGCATCCACAACATCGCGATTCAAGCCGAAGAGCGGCGCAAACAGGCACGCCGGAGGTCGTCGCATGTTTCATAACGCAGCCCTCAGGCGCACCGCTCTCACCCCGTATGACTGGGGGCTGGTGTTCGTTGCGCTGGGTTTGCTGATGCTCGGTCTGGTCATGGTCTATTCCGCCTCCATCACCATCGCCGAGGCCAAATCGGCGGCGAAGCAGCCGGCGTTCTATCTGATTCGCCATGCCATGTATCTGGTCATCGGTCTGGGCGCCGGCTATGCCGCTCTGCAAATTCCCATCGATACCTGGCAAAAACTGGCGCCCGTGTTGTTCGTCGCCGGCGCCGTCGCGCTGGTATTGGTGCTGGTGCCGTTCATCGGCCACGAAGTCAACGGCAGCCGGCGCTGGATTCCGCTCGGGCCGCTGGGCAATTTCCAGCCTTCCGAATTGATGAAGTTCGCCACCATTCTTTATGCCGCCGACTACACGGTGCGCAAGGCGGCGCATATGCAAAGCCTGCAAAAAGGCTTTCTGCCGATGTTTCTGGTGATGCTGTTCCTCGGCGGCCTGCTGCTGGTGGAACCGGACTTCGGCGCCTTTGTGGTGATCGTCTGTATCGCGCTGGCCATCCTGTTCCTGGGCGGTCTCAATGCCCGCCTGTTCGCCGGCCTGATCGCATTGCTGGCGGTCGGTTTCATGTTGCTGGTGGTGCTCTCGCCTTACCGTCTCGCCCGCGTCACCAGCTATCTCAATCCCTGGAGCGATCCCTACGGCGCCGGCTATCAGCTCTCGCACGCGCTGATCGCGCTGGGCAGCGGCGAACTGCTCGGCGTCGGCCTCGGCGATAGCGTGGAAAAACTGTTCTACCTGCCCGAGGCCTACACCGACTTCCTGCTCGCGGTCACCGGCGAAGAACTCGGTCTGTTCGGCGTCATGGCGGTGATCGGCCTGTTCACCTGGCTGACCTGGCGCGCGTTTTCCATCGGCTGGCAGGCCGGCCTGATGGGGCGCAATTACGCCGCGCTGGTCGCGCAAGGCGTCGGCGTCTGGTTAGGCTTGCAGGCGTTCATCAACATGGGCGTCAACCTCGGCCTGCTGCCGACCAAAGGCCTGACCCTGCCGCTGATGAGCTACGGCGGTTCCGGCATCGTCGCCAACTGCCTGGCCCTGGCGGTGCTGCTGCGGGTGGATTTCGAGAACCGCAGCTTGATGAAGGGCAGCGGAGCCGTTGGCAGTTCGTCCGCCGCGCGGATCCGGCGTCCGTATAGCGAGGGCGACAAAGCGTGAGCGCCAACATGCATGCCCAACCTCGCACGCTCCTGATCATGGCCGGCGGCACCGGCGGCCATGTCATGCCGGCGCTGGCGGTGGCGGAAGCGTTGCGCAGCGAGGGCTGGCGCGTGGTCTGGCTGGGCACGCGCGCCGGCATGGAAGCGAAACTCGCCGTCGAAAAAGGCTACCAAATGGCCTGGGTGCGGGTCGCCGGCGTGCGCGGCAAGAGCCTGCTCACCAAGCTGCTGCTGCCAGCCAATCTGCTGGCGGCGTTCTGGCAGGCGGCGCACGCAATTTTCCGCGAGCGGCCGGATGTCGCGCTGGGCTTCGGCGGCTACGTCGCGTTTCCCGGCGGCATGATGGCCAGTCTGCTCGGCAAGCCGCTGGTCATCCACGAACAGAACGCCATCGCAGGCCTCACCAACCGGCTGCTGGCCTGTCTGGCGGATCGCGTTTTGCTGGGTTTGCCGGCGGCCTTCAAGAATGGCAACGACAGCGGAGCCGTTGGCGGCTCTGCCGCCTTACGGAACCGGCGTCCCCTTCGCGGGGATAAACCGCTGCCTTGCCGCAAGGTGGACAGCGAATGGGTCGGCAACCCGGTACGTCCCGAGATCGCCGCCCTGCCCGATCCCGCTATCCGCTATGCCGATCGCACTGGCCCGCTGCGCTTGCTGGTGGTCGGCGGCAGCCTCGGCGCGCAGGCGCTGAATGAACTGATCCCGCAAGCGTTGGCGAAGCTTGAAGCGGCGCAACGCCCGCAAGTCCGCCACCAGTCCGGCGCGAAACATCTGGAAGTACTCAAGACCAACTATGCCGCCGCGTGCGTCGATGCCGAATGCCTGACCTTTATCACCGACATGGCCGAGGCCTATGCCTGGGCCGACCTGGTGATCTGCCGCGCCGGCGCGTTGACGGTGGCCGAAGTCGCCGCCGCCGGCTGCGCCGCGCTGTTCGTGCCCTTCCCGTTCGCGGTGGACGATCACCAGACCGCCAACGCAGGTTTTCTCACCGATGCCGGCGCGGCCTGGCTGATGCAACAACGCGACCTCAGCGCGGAAAGCCTGGCGCAATGGCTGGCCGGCTTGAATCGGGACGAATTGCTGGCCCGTGCGGTCAAGGCACGCGCATTGGCGAAGCCGGAAGCCACCGCGCGGGTCGCCGCAGTCGTGAAGGAGTTGGCTAAATGAAGAAGCAAATCGTGGCAGCCGTAGGTTGGGCAAAGCGCAGCGTGCCCAACAACCCGTCGCAATGTTGGGCACGCTGCACCAGTTCTCGGCACGCCGGATGCCTAAGCGGCAAAACCCGCCGCCAAGGCATCCGCTGCGCTTTGCCCAACCTACAGGTACTCGCACGATGAAACATAAAGTCCGCCGCATCCATTTCGTCGGCATCGGCGGCGCCGGCATGAGCGGCATCGCCGAAGTCCTGCTCAATCTGGGCTATCAGGTGTCCGGCAGCGATGCGGCGGACAACGCCGTCACCCAACGCCTGACCGGCATGGGCGCCACGGTATTCCAGGGCCATGCCGCCGAGCATGTGGCGGGCGCCGATGTGCTGGTCATTTCCAGCGCGATCAAGGAAGACAACCCGGAAGTGCGCGCCGCACGCGCCGCGCATATTCCGGTGGTGGCGCGGGCGATGATGCTGGCCGAGTTGATGCGCTTCAAACAGGGCATCGCCATCGCCGGCACGCACGGCAAGACCACGACCACCAGCCTGATCGCCAGCGTGCTCAACGAGGCTGGACTCGATCCCACCTTCGTCATCGGCGGCAAGTTGCTGGCGGCCGGCGCCAATGCGCGCCTGGGGCAAGGCGAATGGCTGGTGGCGGAGGCGGACGAATCCGATGCTTCTTTCCTGCACCTGAGTCCGGTGCTGTCGATCGTCACCAATATCGACGCCGACCACATGGAAACCTATGGCCACGATTTCGAGAAACTGAAATCGGCCTTCGTCGAATTCCTGCACCGGCTGCCGTTCTGGGGCATGGCCGTGGTGTGCACCGACGATCCCAACGTGCGCGCCTTGCTGCCGCGCATCACCAAACCGGTGATGACTTACGGCACCGGCGACGATTGCGCGATCCAGGCGGTGAACATCCACGCCGAAAACGGCCGCATGCGTTTTACCGCGCTGCGCAACGGCGTGCGTTCGCCCATCGATATCACCCTCAACCTGCCCGGTTTGCACAACGTCCTCAACGCCCTCGCCGCCATCGCCGTAGCCTGGGAACTACAGGTGCCGGATGCCGCCGTGCAGAAGGCGCTGGCCGGGTTCAGCGGCGTCGGTCGCCGCTTCCAGCGATACGGCGAGATCACCTTGCCGGATGGGCGCAGCTTCACCTTGGTCGACGACTACGGCCATCACCCGGTGGAAATGCGCGCCACCCTCAACGCGGCGCGCGGCGCCTTCCCCGGCCGCCGTCTGGTGCTGGCCTTCCAGCCGCATCGCTACACCCGCACGCGCGATCTGTTCGAGGACTTCGTGCAAGTGCTCTCGCTCGCCGACGCGGTCTTGCTGACCGAGGTCTACGCCGCCAGCGAACAACCCATCGTCGCCGCCGATGGCCGCAGCCTGGCACGTGCGGCGCGCGTCACCGGCAAGGTGGAGCCGGTGTTCGTCGCCGACGTCAACGACCTGCCCGCCACGCTGGCGGATTTCGTCAGCGATGGCGATGTCGTGCTGTGCATGGGCGCCGGTTCCATCGGCCAGACGTCGGCGCGGCTGGCGGCCCTCAATGTGGACGGCGCGCAGCACCGCTCGACGCCCCCCTCTCCCGCAAGCGGGAGAGGGGTTGGGGGTGAGGGAACCCGCGCTGATGGAGCTGCCGCATGATCGTGGCGGAATACATGGATCCGCCGCCGAAGGTGCCCGGCACCCAGGGCGAATTGCTGCGCAATGCCGACATGAGCGGCTTTACCAGTTGGCGCGCGGGCGGCAAGGCGGACCGGTTATATACGCCGGCCGACCTGGCCGACCTGTGCGCGTTCCTGAAGACGCTGGATGCGAGCGAGCCGGTGTATTTCATCGGCCTCGGCAGCAACTTGCTGGTGCGCGATGGCGGCCTGCGCGGCACCGTGATCCATCTGCATGGCGCGTTGCGGCGCATCGATCTGGAGCAGCGCCGCGTGAACAACCCCCACGCTCGCAACACCGACTCGCTGCCCACGCAACAGGTGGACGCCGAATTCGTAAGCGCTAAAGCGCTAACGACTTCGCTGCCCCCCGAGGGGGCGCAAAGTCCGCCTTGGGACGGCCCGGCGACGGACAGAAACGGTAGCGACACACCCAGCCCGTTCGGCGTGATCTTCGCTGAAGCCGGCGTCGCCAGCCCGAAAGTGGCGAGTTTTGCCGCGACGCACGATCTGGCCGGTGCGGAATTCCTCGCCGGCATCCCGGGTAGCGTCGGCGGGGCGCTGGCCATGAACGCGGGCTGCTACGGCCACGAAACCTGGGAATTCGTTTCGCAAGTGTTGGCGGTGGACCGTCGCGGCGAAATCCATCGCCGCTCGCCCAAGGAATATCAGGTGAGTTACCGCCACGTCGAGCTGGAAGCCGATGCGAACGGGGAATTGCCTGCCAGCGATGAATGGTTTGTCGCCGCCTGGTTCAGGTTTCCGCGCGGCGACGGCGCGCAGGCGCGCACCGACACCAGGCAGTTGCTGGAAAAACGCATCGCCAGCCAGCCGCTCAACCTGCCCAACGCCGGTTCGGTGTTCCGCAATCCGCCCGGCGATTTTGCCGCGCGGCTGATCGAGTCTTGCGGCCTGAAGGGCGAAAAGCAGGGCGGCGCCCAGGTCTCGGAAAAGCATGCCAATTTCATCGTCAACCTGGGCGGCGCAAGCGCCGCCGACATCGAAGGCCTGATCGAAAAGGTGCAAGCGAAGGTGGAAGCAAAAACCGGCATCAAGCTGGTGTGCGAGGTTCGCATCGTGGGAGTAAGACTGTGAACGTTTTTGGAAAAGTGGCGGTGATGTTCGGCGGCACCTCGGCGGAGCGCGAGGTGTCGCTCAACAGCGGCGCGGCCGTGCTGGCCGCCTTGCAGAGTCGCGGCATCGATGCGCACGCCTTCGATCCGGCCGTGCGTCCGCTGGCCGACCTGCATAGCGAAGGCTACGAGCGCGTGTTCATCGCGCTGCATGGGCGCGGCGGCGAGGACGGCAGTTTGCAAGGCGCGCTGACCTTGATGAACCTGCCGTTCACCGGCAGCGGCGTGCTGGCTTCGGCGCTGGCGATGGACAAATGGCGCAGCAAACTGGTCTGGCGGGCGTTGGGCCTGCCGATACCCGATTTCGCCGTGTTGACGGCCGATTGCGATTTCAACGCGGTGGTCGCCAAGCTGGGCCTGCCGCTGTTCGTCAAACCGGCGCGCGAGGGTTCCAGCATCGGCATCGTCAAGGTCAAAGCCGCTGCCGACTTGCCCGCTGCCTACGCGGAAGCCGCCAAACACGACAGTCTGGTGCTGGCGGAACGCGCGATGAACGGCGGTGAATTCACCGTCACGATTCTGGGAACGGGCGAGGGTACAAAAAACCCGGCGCGCGCCCTGCCCTCGATACGCATCGTGCCGGCGACCGAGTTTTACGACTACGAAGCCAAATACTCCCGCGACGACACCCGCTATCTGTGTCCGAGCGGGCTCTCGGATGCTCAGGAAACGGCCATGCGCGATCTCGCCTTGCGCGGTTATCAAGCCTTGGGCTGCCGCGGTTGGGCGCGCGTCGATTTTCTGCTCGACGATGCTGGTCAACCCTTCCTGCTCGAAGCCAATACCGCGCCCGGCATGACCAGCCACAGCCTGGCGCCGATGGCGGCGAAGGTCGCCGGCCTCGAATTCGCCGATTTGTGCGTTCGTATTCTGGAGATGTGCGATGTGGGATAACCCCGACGCCCTCAACCGTATCAGCCGGCTGATTCTGGCTGCGACCCTGCTGTTCGCGCTCTGGATCGTGGCCCGCTCGGCGCTGGAAAGCAGCTTTCCGTTCCGCCAGGTGACGGTGATCGGCGCCAACCATGTCGATACCCAAACGGCGGCGCGGCAACTGTCGCGCAAGCTTGCCGGCGGCTTCTTCTCGATGGACCTGCACGCGGTGCATGACCAGTTCGAGCGCCTGCCCTGGGTGCGCGAAGCGCAGGTGCGCCGCCTGTGGCCGGGCCGTCTGGTCATCGAACTGGGCGAGCACACCCCCGCCGCCGCCTGGAACGACCGCGCCACGCTGGATACGCACGGCGAAATATTCCCGGTCATGCCGTGGACCGGTCTGCCGCGCCTTTACGCGCCGGAAGGCATGGAACGGGAAGTCACGCGCCGCTACGGCGAGTTCACCGCGCTGGTCAAACCGATGGGCGTGCACGTCGAGCAGATCGTGGTCAGCGCGCGGCTGTCGTGGCGGGTGCGCCTGAGCGGTGGCATCAACGTCGAGCTGGGACGCGAGCGGCTGAGCGAACGCCTCGCCCGCTTCGCCCGCTTTTATCCGCAAGCGGTAGCCGCAGTCGGGCCGCTGCATCGCGTCGATATGCGTTATCCAAACGGATTTGCCGGCGAGCCGGGCGGACAGCGCCCGGCGCATCTGAAAGTTGAAACCAAGCAAGCCACGAAGAAAACCAAACAGGCATGAAAAAAATGACAGAAAGCAAGGATCTGATCGTCGGCCTGGATATCGGCACGTCGAAAATTGTCGCCCTGGTGGGCGAGGCGTTGCCCGAGGGCGGACTCAACATCATCGGCATGGGCCAGGCGCCCTCGCGCGGGCTGAAGAAGGGCGTCGTGGTGAACATCGAGGCCACCGTCTCGGCGATCCAGCGCGCGCTGGAAGAAGCCGAGTTGATGGCCAACTGCAAGATCACCCAGGTTTACACCGGCATCGCCGGCAGTCACATCAAGGCGCAGAACTCCAGCGGCATGCTGCCGATCCGCGACCGCGAGGTTTCGCAGGCCGATGTCGATCGGGTCATCGAAATTGCCCGCGCGCTCAACATCCCGGCCGACCAGCAGGTGCTGCACGTGCTGCCGCAGGAATTCATCATCGGCGGGCAGGAGGGCGTGCGCGAGCCGCTCGGCATGTCCGGCGTGCGTCTGGAAGTGAAGGTGCACATCGTCACCGGCGCGGTGTCGGCGGCGCAGAACATCGTCAAATGCGTGCGCCGTTGCGGCCTCGAAGTGCGCGATCTGGTGCTGCAACCGCTCGCCTCCAGCCATGCCGTGCTGAACGACGACGAGAAGGATCTGGGCGTGTGCATCGTCGATATCGGCGGCGGCACCACCGACATCGCGGTGTTCACGCGCGGCGCCATCCAGCATGTGGCGGTGATTCCCATCGCCGGCGATCAGATCACCAACGACATCGCGCAGACCCTGCGCACGCCGACGCGCGAAGCCGAGGATTTGAAGATTCAGCACGGCATCGCGCTGCGCCAGTTGGCCGACCCGAAGGAAATGATCGAGGTGCCGGGCATCGGCGAGCGCGGCCCGAGGATGCTGTCCAAACAACTGTTGTCGGAAGTGATCGAGCCGCGCGTCGAGGAGCTTTACAGCCTGGTGCAGGCGGAGCTGCGCCGCAGCGGCTTCGAGGAACAGATTTCCTCCGGCCTGGTGCTCACCGGCGGCGCCAGCCTGATGCACGGCATGGTGGAACTGGCCGAAGAGGTGTTCCACATGCCGGTGCGCGTCGGCGTGCCGGAGTACATCGGCGGTTTCTCGGAGCGGGTACGCAATCCGCGTTTCGCCACCAGCGTCGGCTTGCTGCTGGCGGGTCTGGAAAAACATGAACTCGACCAGGCCGCGCGCAATCAGGGCGCGAGTTTCGGCCAGGTCATGGACAAGATGAAGTCATGGTTCAAACAGAATTTTTGAGGTTTTTTTGAATACCGGGGCGGGCTCGGTGTTTTGTTGCTTGTGTGTGTCACTGAAGGAGGGATGAAAGATGCTTTTTGAACTGGAAGAGATGCAAAGTCAGGATGCCGTGATCAAGGTCATCGGCGTCGGCGGCTGCGGCGGTAACGCGGTCGATCACATGATCAGCCGGGGCATGACCGGGGTGGAGTTCATCTCCATCAACACCGATGCGCAGGCGCTGCGCCGCAACAAGGCCAGCGTGCAATTGCAGATCGGCAATTCGGCGACCAAAGGCCTCGGCGCCGGCGGTAAATGGGAAGTCGGCCGCGAGGCGGCACTGGAAGATCGCGAGCGCATCGCCGAATTGATCGACGGCGCCGATATGCTGTTCATCGCCGCCGGCATGGGCGGCGGCACCGGCACCGGCGCAGCACCCGTGGTCGCGGAAGTGGCCAAGGACCTGGGCATTCTGGCCGTCGCCGTGGTGACCAAGCCGTTCAGCTTCGAAGGCAAGCGCATGCGTTCCGCCGAAACCGGCCTGAAGTCGCTGTCCGAGCACGTCGACAGCCTGATCGTGATTCCGAACGAGAAGCTGATCGCCGTGATGGGCGCCAACGCCAAGCTCACCGACGCCTTCATCGCCGCCAACGATGTGCTGCACAACGCGGTGTCCGGCATCTCGGAAATCATCAGCAAGCCGGGCATGATCAACGTCGACTTCGCCGATGTGAAGACGGTGATGAGCGAAATCGGCATGGCCATGATGGGTTCCGCCGATGCCAGTGGCGAGAGCCGCGCCCGCGAAGCCGCCGAAGCCGCCGTGGCCAGCCCGCTGCTGGAAAACATCGACCTCAAGGGCGCGCGCGGCGTGCTGGTCAACATCACCTCCGACGACAGCCTGACCATGCAGGAATACTACGAGGTGATGAACACCATCCAGGGCTTCGCCGCCGAGGAAGCCACCGTCATCGTCGGCACTTCGTTCGACGAAGCGATGGGTTCCAGCATCCGCGTGACCATGGTCGCTACCGGTCTCGGCAATCCGGTGCGCGGTTCCGTGAAGCCGATCATGAAGATTGTCGAGCCGATGCATGCGCAGATGACCGGCACCGATGGCCCGACCGGCTTCGGCGGCGGCTACGACCCTGCGCGGGACTACGACAGCCCCACCACCATCCGCACGCGTCGGAATCAAGCGGCGGTGGAGATGGCGCAAAGCTCGGGCATCGACACCCTGGACATTCCGGCGTTCCTGCGCAAGCAGGCGGACTGATCGGGCGTTGGTCTGCTCATCCCGCATGGCGGGCCGGCGTGGCATGTTTGTCGTCCGCGGGCCAGGTTGCGCGCTGGTGCGTGACCGGGAACTATCGCGGTCGGATTCCCCTCCTTTCCGACCGCGATAGAATCCCTTTATTCGTCAATGAGTTACCAAATATCCAATGATCGGGCAACGCACCGTCAAATCCCAGGTACGCGCCAGCGGCGTCGGCCTGCATACCGGCGCGCGGGTCAATCTGACCTTGCGTCCGGCGCCGCCGGAAACCGGCATCGTGTTTCGCCGCATCGACCTGCCGGCGCCCTGCGATTTCGTCGTCGCGCCTGAGCGAGTCACCGACACGCGCCTGTGTTCCGCGCTGGAAGGCAATGGCGCCAAGGTCGCCACCGTCGAGCACCTGATGTCCGCCCTCGCCGGACTCGGCATCGACAATCTGTTCATCGACATCGACGGCCCGGAAGTGCCCATCCTCGACGGCTCCGCCGCGCCCTTCGTTTATTTGCTGCAAGCGGCCGGCATCGAAACGCAGAACGCGCCCAAGCGTTTCATGCGCGTGTTGAAAAGCGTGCGCATCGAGGAAGGCGCCGGGGATACGTTGAAGTGGGCGCAATTCGAACCGCACGAAGGCTGTACGCTGTCATTCCGCATCGACTTCGATCACCCGGTTTTCCGCGATTCAGCCAAGGAAATGCACATCGATCTGGGGAAAGAGTCGTATGTGAAGGAAGTCAGCCGCGCGCGCACCTTCGGCTTCATGAACGAAGTGGAATACCTGCGCAGCCATGGCCTGGCGCTCGGCGGCACGCTGGATAACGCCATCGTGATGGACGAGTTCCGCGTGCTCAACAGCGATGGCCTGCGTTACGCCGACGAGTTCGTCAAACACAAGGTGCTCGATGCGGTCGGCGATCTCTACCTCACCGGCCACCCCATCCTGGGCGCTTTCACCGCCTACAAATCCGGCCACGGCCTCAACAACCGTTTGCTGCGCGCACTGACCGAAGACGCCAGCGCCTGGGAATGGGCGACATTCGAAAAAGAGGCCAGCACCCCGCCGGCCCTGCTCAATCTTTACCCGCTGGCGGCCTGACGGGCATGGAATCGAGCCTGTTCAAAATGAATAAGCGGGGTATCCGGATAAATGCGGCGCTACGTAGGTGGGGCAAAGCGAAGCGTGCCCAACGTTTTGCGCGTGGAATGTTGGGCACGCTTCGCTTGGCCCAACCTACGGGGTAGCTCAAGTCACGGTGAATATTGGGCTTCCTGGCGTCAGCCCAACCTACGCGCTGGATCGCCGCATTTGTATGGATACCCCACATGAATAATGTATCGCGCCAAGCCCGTCTCCCTCTGATGAAACAACCAGCCAACCGACTAGGCTGCCAAAAAACGTCAGACAAGTCTCTGGCTGTCCCCCAACCCCTCTCCCGCCAGCGGGAGAGGGGAGCTTCGAGCGACGCGCCGCGTCGTTCACATTGATGCTGGCGATCCGCATCTTCCTGTTGATCATCGGCGGCGTGCTGGTGCTGAGCCTGCTCGGCTACGCCATCAACCGCGATCCACGCTGGCTGCGCTTCGCCGGTCTCGGCCTGAAAGCCGGCCTGGCGCTGATTGCGTTACTGATGCTGGTGTTGCTGCTGGAACGGCTGGTGCTGGTGCTTTGAGGCGAGCCAGCTAGCCAGCGTTTTGCCCATTTCGGCAGGATGGCGCATGCCCGGATTTCTCAAACCACAACGACTTCCACCCGCTTGCCCAGAGCGTGCAGGGCGCGTTCCAGCGTGGATACCTTGGTGGAATGCTTGGGGTCGAGAATGCGGCGGGCTTCCTTCTCGTCCAGGTCCATGCGCCGGGCCAGGTCGGATTTGCTGAGGCCCTGTTCCTTCATGGCCAGGTAGACGGCCGCTTTCATGGCGCTGCCCACCGGCAGGCACGCCAGGCGCTCGCCCTTCCTGGCCTTGCTGGGCAGGGGGATTTCGAGTCCGTCTTCGATGCGCATCTCGATGGCAGCCTCCAGGGCGCCTTCGGCGGCTTCGATGGCGTCTTCCAGGCTGTCGCCCTGGGTGATGGCCTCGGGGATGTCGCGGCAGGTGACGACGAAACCCGCATCCGTTTCATCGGCGGCGAGGGTGACGGGGTAGGCGAAGCGTTGCATGGTGACTCCTAGAACAGGTCTTTCTCGCTCAGGCCCAGTTGCTTGAGCATGGCGTGATAGGTGCCGGTTTTGAGTTCGTCCTTCGGGTTTCTGACCTCAGCCCAGCGCGCGCTCGATGAAGTGGCGCGGCACACGGGTTCTAGGCACCCGCTCGGTTGGGTGGCCCGTAAACCATTGCCGCACATCCTCATCCAGGCCGATGCCGTGCATGTAGTTGTACAGCGCCTTGTTCAGCGCGATGCCGAGGACGTCGTGATCGACGCCGGTGGGATCGATGAAACCGACATCGTTTTTGGCGAAAGACACCGCCGGCAGCGGCTTCAAGGTGACGCCGAATTGTTCCGGGTGCAGCCCGACCGGCGAATGCACGGTGCAGACGAAGCGGTGGAAAAAGCCGGACTGGATGCAGCCGGCGGCGAACAGTTGGCGCACGTATTCGAGCGCATCGACGGTGTCCTGCACGGTTTGCGTCGGGAAACCGTACATCAGGTAGGCGTGCACCAGGATGCCGGCATCGGAGAAGGCGCGGGTGACGCGGGCGACCTGTTCGACCGAGACGCCTTTCTGCATCAGTTTGAGCAGGCGGTCGGAGGCCACGTCCAGACCGCCGGAGACGGCGATGCAGCCGCTGTCCGCCAGTTGCCGGCACAGCTCCGGCGTGAACGATTTTTCGAAGCGGATGTTGCCCCACCAGGAGATCGCGCGATTGCGCTTGTGCAGCTCTTCCGCGAGCGCTTTCAACGCCTTCGGCGGCGCGGCTTCATCGACAAAGTGGAAGCCGGTCTGGCCGGTTTCGCCGATGACGGCCTCAATCCGGTCGACCAGCGTGGCGGCGGCGATGGCGTCGTAGCGGCCGATGTAATCGAGCGAGACATCGCAGAAGCTGCACTTCTTCCAGTAGCAGCCGTGCGCCACGGTGAGCTTGTTCCAGCGCCCGTCCGACCACAGGCGGTGCATCGGGTTGAGCATGTCGAGCACCGACAGATAACGGTCGAGCGGCAGGCCGTCCCAGGTCGGCGTGCCGACTTCGGCGAAGGGGATGTCGGGTTCTGCGAAGTCGATGTAGCGGACGGCGGCTGCGCCGCGCACGAAAGTCCGCACCAGCCGATCCAAAGACCGTTCACCGCGCAGATATTCCAGCAGCGCCAGCAACGGCCGTTCGCCATCGTCGAGGCAGACGTAGTCGAAGTAGTCGAACACGCGCGGTTCGGAGAGTTCGCGCAACTCCGTGTTGACGAAGCCGCCGCCGAGCACGGTGACGATGCCGGGATGCACCGCCTTGATCGCCTGGGCGATACGAAACGCGGCGTAGACGTTGCCGGGGAAAGGCGCCGACAGCAGCACGACAGCCGGCGCGTGCCGCGCCACAGCATCCAGCGTCAGCTCGCGCAGGGTTTGATCGACCCAATTCAGCGGCGCGGCCAGCGCCTCGGCCAAGGGATCGAAGGTGGGCTGGCTTTGCGCCAGGGATTCGGCATAGCGGACGAATTCGAAGCGCGCATCGACCGCGTCGCGCAGCACATCGGCGACATCGTTCAGGTACAGCGTGGCGAAATGGCGGGCGCGATCCTGCACGCCGAGCGCACCGAAGGCCCAGGCCAGCGGGTCGCCGCCGTCATCGTTTTCGTTGGGATCGATGTAGACATCGAGTGAATCGAAGCGCGCGCCCTCGGGCAGGAAACCGCGCCCGGCGATGCGATGCCCGATGCTGGGGTCGCGCCCCTGCAGAAAGGCGACGGCGGGCGTGATGCTGGCGAGATAGCGGTCGAACTGCGCATCGAAGACTTTCACCTGCGGCGTGCGTTTGGCCTTCGGCATGGCTTCGATACAGGCGCGGATCGCCACCAGCCCCTCTGGCGAAAACAGCCGCAACACCAGCGCCAGCGCGAGGTCTTCCTGCACCGCGTCGATGCCGCGCGAACGCAGGAAACCGGTCAGGTAGGCCGTCGACGGATACGGTGTGTTGAGCTGCGTCATCGGCGGGATGATTGAAAGGACACGCATGGGGTGGTGACTAATCAAGGTGAGACACGGATATTGGTAGCGAGAGGGAAGACCCGCGCCTATGGGTAATCTCTTGCGTGATGCATCACGTGGAGGATTTCCAGGACATCGGGGGCGTCAGGCTTGCACCGATAAACCAGCGTAAACGGGGCAGGTTTGCCAACGACCATTTCCTGCGTTCCCGCAACAATGCCCGGTTTGCCCAGGACGGGGACGATGGGATCGATCAACCCCAATGCGGCTGAATTAATGGCGGTCTTGATGCGCTGCGCGGCGGCACGGTTACGAATGGCGTACCACGACAAGCTTTCGGCTAACTCAGCCTTGGCGGTATCTGTCCATTCAAGCCGCTTTCTGGCTGCCATGAGCCTCGATCACCGTATCCAGGTAGGCCATGACCTCGTCGTGTGAACTTGTCTTTCCCGCATCCGCTTCGACGATGCCGGCCTTGATCTTGCGGACAGCGTTTTCATGGAATTCAAAGCCGTCTTCCAGAATGAAGGGCAACAACGCCTCAGGCGTATTTCCCGTCTCGGCGGCCAGCCTTTCCAGGCGCGCAGCCTGGGCTTCCGGGATATGCAGGGTGACGGACATGTTCAGCGGCTCCGACATGGATATAAGTGAAGTTTAGCGCGCAGCGATTTCAACTGTGGCGCCGGTAATCCAGATGCCCGTCGATCAGCGTGTATTGCACGCGGCCCTGCATTTCCAGGCCGAGGAAGGGGCTGTTCTTGCCCAGGCTGGCGAGGTTGCCGCGATTGACCACCCAGGTGGCTTCCGGGTCGAACAGACACAGGTCGGCGGGACGGCCGATGCCGATCCGGCCGGCATCGACGCCGAGGATGGCGGCCGGATGTTGCGTGACGAAAGCGAGCGCCTGGGTCAGCGGCAGGCCGCTTTCACGCGCCCATTTCAGAGTCAGCGGCAACAGCAGTTCGACGCCGGTCGCGCCCGGTTCGGCTTCCTGGAACGGCAGTTCCTTGGCGTCGTCATCCACCGGCGCGTGGTCGGAACAGATCGCGTCGATGGTGCCGTCGGCAAGACCCAGGCGGATGGCGTCGCGGTCGCGCTGGCTGCGCAGCGGCGGGATCAGGTGGCAGTGGGCGTTGAAATCGGCGGTGTCCATTTCCGACAGATGCACGTGATGGATGCTCACGTCGCAGGTGATCGGCAGGCCGTCATGCTTGGCGCGCCGCACCATCTCGATGCCGGCGCGGCTGGACAGGCGGGCGAGATGCACGCGCGCGCCGGTTTCGCGCACCAGCAGCAGGATGGTGGCCAGCGCGACGGTTTCCGCCGGCACCGGAATCGGCGGCAGTCCCAAGCGCGCCGCGACGACGCCATCGTGCGCCACGCCTTCGCGCGCCAGATGGGCGTCTTGCGGGCGCAGCCAGACCGACAGTTCGAAGGTCTTGGCGTATTCCATCGCGCGCAACAACACCTGGGTATCGATCAACGGCGCGTCGGCCTGGCTGAATGCGATACAGCCGGCCTCGGTGAGTTCGGCCATTTCGGTGATGCCTTCACCCTTGAGCTGGCGCGTCAACGCACCGACCGGGTAAACGCGCGGCCCCGGCATGTGCTTGGCGCGGAACTTGAGCATTTCGACCAGGCCGGGCTCGTCCAGCGGCGGGTCGGTATCCGGCGGACAGGCCAGCGAGGTGACGCCGCCGACCGCCGCGGCGTGCATTTCGGTTTCCAGCGTCGCCATGTATTCCAGGCCGGGCTCGCGCAGACGCACCGACAAATCGACCAAACCGGGGCAGACGATGAGGCCGCCGGCGTCGATGGTCTGATTGGCGTGGAAGTCCGCCGGCGGCTTGCCGACGCCGACGATATTGCTGGCGGCGACATAGATGTCCTGCACCGCGTCGAGGCCGGAAGCGGGGTCGATGACGCGGCCGTTCTTGATGTGAATCTTCATGCTCGGTTACCCATCAGAGGCTGTGAAAAAAACCGCTAGGCGCTAAAAACCGTCGTTCCCGCGCAGGCGGGAATGACGGGGCAGGGAACGGGCATTTGGTAATTTTTCACAGCCTCTCAATTCCCCGCCAGTATGCTCATCACCGCCATGCGCACCGCGATGCCGAAGGTGACCTGCGACAGGATCACCGACTGCATGCCGTCGGCCACCGCCGAGTCGATTTCGACGCCGCGATTCATCGGGCCGGGATGCATGACGATGGCATCGGGTTTGGCCAGCTTGAGCTTGTCCGGCGTCAGGCCCCAGTGTTTGTAGTACTCGCCGGCGGAGGGCAGGCGCGCGCCGCGCATGCGTTCGTTTTGCAGGCGCAGCATCAGCACCGCATCGACATCCTTGATGCCCTCACTCATCTTGTGGAACACATGCACGCCGAGGTTCTCGACATCGCGCGGCAGCAGGGTCTTCGGTGCGACCACGCGCACTTCCGGGCAACCCAGCGTGGTCAGCGCATGGATCTGCGAACGGGCGACGCGCGAATGCAGCACATCGCCGACGATGGCGACGCGCAGGTTGTGGAACGGACCCTTGTAGTGGCGCAGCGTGAACATATCGAGCAGGCCCTGGGTCGGGTGCGAACAACGGCCGTCGCCGGCGTTGACGATATGGATGTGCGGCGCGACATGACGCGCAATCAGATGCCCGGCGCCGGCGGCGGCATGGCGCACGATGAACATGTCGGCCTGCATCGCCGACAGGTTGGCGATGGTGTCGAGCAGGGTTTCGCCCTTGCTCTGCGAGGACGCGTTGATGTTCAGGTTGACCACGTCGGCGCTCAGCCGCTTGGCGGCGATCTCGAACGTGGTGCGGGTGCGCGTGGAGTTCTCGAAGAAGATGTTGAAGATGGCCTTGCCGCGCAGCAGCGGCACCTTCTTCACATCGCGTTCCGCGTCCGACACGGTGAGGAAGGACGCGGCGGTATCGAGAATCTGGGTCAGGATGCGCGCCGGCAGGCCATCCAGCGTCAGCAGATGGCGCAAACGGCCATCGTCGGTCAGTTGCAGGTTGTTGGCGCTCATGGCTTCCTCTTAAAGTGAACGTCGCAAAGCGACGCTCGAAGCCCCCCTCTCCCGCGAGCGGGAGAGGGGTTGGGGGAGAGGGGGACGGGCATGACGTGAGACGTTCATTAGTCGCGGGGCCTCAATCCATGCCCTTCATGACGAAGTACAGGCCTTCCGTTTCGTTTTTCTCCAGCGAGATGTGCTCGTCGGCGGGCAGGTCGAGCTTAAGACCGACGTAGTCGGGGCACACCGGCAGTTCGCGCCCGCCGCGATCGACCAGCACCGCCAACTCGATCGCAGCCGGGCGGCCGTAATCGAACAGCAGATTCATCGCGGCGCGTATGGTGCGGCCGGTGTAGAGCACATCGTCGATGAGCAGAATGCGGCGGTCTTCGACGTCGAACGGCAGGTGCGAGGGCTTGGTTTCCGGGTGCAGGCCGATGCGCGAGAAATCGTCGCGGTAGAAGGCGATGTCGAGCACGCCGCGCGGAATCTCCGCGCCCAGGCGCTCGGCCAGCGCATCCATGATCCAGACGCCGCCGGTGTGGATGCCGACCAGCGCGCAATCCGCGTGGATATGCGGCTTGATCTGTGCGGCCAGACGGTCGATGAGGTGTTCAGGCGAGGGCAGCTGAGTGGGCATGATCGAAGTAGTCCTGAAGAATTTGCTGCGCGGCGACCGCGTCGTTGAGGCCTTTGCGGGCGCTACTATGGCGGGCTGCCCAATTGACGCCGGCTTCGCGCAGACGCAAATCGGCGTCGAAAGAAGTCAGCCGCTCGTCCACCAGCGCCACCGGCAGCCCGAAACGGCCATGTAACTGGTTGGCGAAACGGCGCGCGCGGCGGCTGATATCGTGTTCCGTGCCGTCCATCGACAGCGGCAAACCGCTGACCAGATGCGTCGGCCGCCATTCCTGAATCAACGCGGCGATGCGACCGAAACGCGCGTCATTGCCATCGCCGCTGATGGTTTCGAGCGGGTGCGCCAGACAATTTTCCCAGTCGCCGACCGCCACGCCGATGCGCTTCAGGCCGAAGTCGAAGGCCAGCACGCTGCCGCGTTTTTGCGTCCGTTCCAAAATCACTCCAACAACGTAGGTTGGGCAAAGCGCAGCGTGCCCAACGCAACCGTTGCATGTTGGGCACGCTGCGCTTTGCCCAACCTACGGCTACAGATCATCAAGCGTGGCCCGCCACTTCCGACAGCATGGCCAGATTGATGCCGAGCAATTTCATCGCCGCCGGGAAACGGTCTTGCGCCGGCAGGCAGAAGATCACTTCCGGATCGGCCTGCACGCTGAGCCAGGCGTTCTGTTTGATCTCGTCTTCCAGTTGCCCCGGTCCCCAGCCGGCATACCCCAGCGTCACCAGGATTTCCGCCGGGCCTTCCTGGCGTGCGGTGGCTTCCAGAATGTCCTTCGAGGTGGTGAGGCCGATGCGGTCGTTGACCGACAAGGTCGAACCCCACTTGCCGATCGGCCGATGCAGCACGAAACCGCGTTCCACCTGCACCGGGCCGCCGTAATAAACCGGCTCGCCGCGTAAATTGGCATCTTGCAGATCGAGGCCGATCTGGCTGAACAGCGATTCCAGATTGAGGTCGATCGGCTTGTTCACCACCACGCCCAGCGCGCCCTGATCGCCGTGATCGCAGATGTAGGTCAACGTGCCGGAGAAATTGGGGTCCAGCATGTTGGGCATGGCGATGAGGAAATGGTCGGTGAAGTTGGCGTTGTCCATGATGGGGGCTCGATAAGATTGCGGCGATTGTAACGCCGGCCAGGGGCCTGCCATCCAGCCCCCCAATATGCCTTCGCGGCGACGATGCCGCGCCCTGGCAGGATAGAATCCCGCCGCCGTCCTCCACCCGCAGCGACCATGAGCAAACCCAAACTTCCGCATCTGTTCGACCCTGGCGGCGGCCAGGAAGCCCGGCTGTCTGCGCGCGAGTCGTGGCGCATATTCGAAATCATGTCGGAGTTCGTCGAGGCGACCGAGCGTCTGGCGCCGATCCGACCGGCGGTGAGCATTTTCGGCAGCGCCCGCATCGCGCCGGATTCGGCTTATTACATGCTGACGGAAAGCATCGCCCGCAAGCTGTCGGACGCCGGTTTCGCGGTGATTTCCGGCGGCGGGCCGGGGGTGATGGAGGCGGCCAACAAGGGCGCATTCTTCGGCAAATCGCCCAGCGTCGGGCTCAACATCCAGTTGCCGCACGAACAGCACGTCAACCCGTATCAGGACGTCAGCCAGACCTTTCGCCACTTCTTCGTGCGCAAGGTGATGTTCGTCAAATTCGCCAGCGCCTATGTGGTGATGCCGGGCGGTTTCGGCACGCTGGATGAGTTGATGGAAGCGCTGACCCTGGTGCAAACCGGCAAGACCCGGCGCATCCCGATCATCCTGGTGCAATCCAGCTTCTGGGGCGGTCTGGTGGACTGGTTCCGCGACCGGCTGGTCGGCGAGGGCATGATCAACCCGGAAGACATGGATCTGATTCAGGTCATCGACGAACCGGAACAGGTCGTCACGGCGATCTTCCAGCATTACGAATCGCGCGGCTTCGAGCCGTCGGCGCAGGAACGCGAGATTCTGCTGAATCTGTAGTCGTAGGGCGGAAAAGCGTAGCGCCTTCCGCCAACGCTCGGAGCATTCGGCGGAAGTTTGTAGGATGTGGTTACCGAAGGGTAGGGGCTTCATCAGAGCTTGCGAACCGCATCAGCCATCCCACGCGCAGAAAAGATGCGGTTCGTACCTCACCACATCCTACGCCCGAGTCAGCAGCCGTTTACCGCGCAGCGGCGGCAATGCAGCGCGCCGCCAGCGTTGCGGCGCGAGTTGCCAGAACTCCGCCAGCGAACCCGCCTCGCAACCTAAATCCATGCCCAGAAAGGCCGCCGCGCGCAACAGCGCCGGCAGCGGGTCGTCGTCGCGCAGCGGGGCGGCCAGGGTTTGCTTGCTGAGTTTGCTGCCGTCGTCGTTCAAGGCGACCGGCAAGTGCATATACGCCGGCGTCGCATAGCCTAAAGCCTGTTGCAGCACGATCTGGCGCGGCGTCGAGGCGAGCAGATCGGCGCCGCGCACGACGTGAGTGATGCCTAGTTCGGCATCGTCCACCGTCACGGCAAGCTGATAGGTGAATACGCCATCGGCGCGCAGCAGCACGAAATCGCCGCATTCATGCGCGATATCGCAGGCGACACGCCCGGCCAGCAGGTCGTCGAACACGATGCGGGTGGGCGGGACATGCAGACGTAGCGCGGTTTTCAAAGGCAAATGGCGGTCACGGCAGGCGCCCAAATACACCGGGCCATCGACGCCGATGCGGGCCCGCTCGCGCAAGGTTTTTCGGCTGCAAGCGCAGCCATAAACCTGGCCCGCGTCGATCAGCCGATCCAGCGTCGCCCGATACGCTTCTCCGCGCCGGCGCTGATAGACGACCGGTCCGTCCCACTCGAAACCGAACGCATCCAGCGTGCGCAGGGTGCTGTCGGCCGAGCCCGCCACGACGCGCGGCGGATCCACATCCTCGATACGCAAATGCCAGAAACCGGCATGCACGCGCGCATCCAGGCAACTGCCCAAAGCCGCGATCAGCGAGCCGAAATGCAGGGCGCCGGACGGGGTGGGCGCGAAACGGCCACGGTAGCGGCTGCGCGTCATGGCCCCGGGGCTTGCAGCGTGGTCAGGCGGGTATGCAAGTCCGCCGGCACGGTGAACACGAAGCGCTTGCCCTCGCCGGTTTTCTGCAGCACGCCCAGTTGCGCCAGTTGCAGCAGGTCGGCGCGCGCAGTGGCATACGCCACGGCATGCGAGGCGCGATGGCTTTCCACCGTGTAGAGCGCGTCGGCGTGTTTGAGGGCGTGGCTCAACAGGGCGATCTGTCGGTGGTTGCACAGGCTGCGCAGTTGCGCGCCTTCCAGCAGGCGTTCCGTGCTGCGCGTTTCCTGCGTCTTTTCTTTCAGATAGCCATGCAGGGCGTCGATCGCCTGACGGATCACATCGAGTTGATGCAGCAGGAAATAGGTGGTGTCGTTGGTGTCGGTCTCCGTGTGCAGGTACGCGCGCGCGTATTGGCCGGGGGCGCGGCGCAAGATGTTGGAGATCGACAAATACGCCATCAGCCAATAACCCTGGCGCGCCATCGCCCAGTAGAACAATGCGCGCGCGGTGCGGCCGTTGCCGTCGGCGAAGGGGTGGTCGTAGCCGAGCATGAAGTGCAGCAGGATGGCGCGCACGACAGGATGCACATAAGGCGTGTCCGTCTCATTGCCATTGGCAAAGTCGCACAAGCGTTGCATGCGCTCCGGCAACGATATTGCTGTCGGCGGGATGTGCAGCAGCTTGCCGTCGCGCGGGTCCACCACATGCACGTCGTCGGTCAGCCGCCAGCGCCCGACATCGGCCGGATCTTCCAGCGTGCCGGCGGTCAATCGCTGGTGCAGTTCCAGGATCAACGCGGGTGTGAGCGGTTTCTGGCCGATGGCGCGGATGTGCTGCATGGCCTGGTAGTTGTTGAAGATCATCCGCTCGCTCGGGGTACACGGCCGGCGGCCGGCGCGCAACATGTCTTCCGCTACCCGGCGCGTGGTGGAAGCGCCTTCGAGCTGGCTGGAGGTGATGGATTCCTCGATCAACGAGCTGACCAGATAGCGGTCGCGGTCGTGGGGCGATGCCACCGGCGCATCCATCAAAATTTGGCCGGCGGCATCGCGGTCGATGAAGTGCAGCGCCCGCAGCGCGGGTTCCGGCATGGCGAACTGGAAGGGCTGCCCATCGCGATCCACCAACGGCAAAACCTGGGCCAGTGCGGCGCGCGCCAGCTTGATGTTCAACCACCAGAGTTCGTGCGTCAGAGCGGCCGGCGGCGGGCGATGCCGCAGTTCGTCCCAATGCAGGTAATGCCCGTCGCAGAGCGGCGAGCGTGGCGTGGACAGCAGGGTAAGCAGTACGCCGGGATCGACCTGGGCCAAGATCTCGTCCAGCGGCGGTGGCGGGAGGGGGAGTTTCATTTAACCTGGAATCCTCAGTTGAACGCGCCCGAGTGTGCGGTTGTCGGGTCGGCTGGCAAGGCGCGATGACGCGGCGGGGTCGTTTCCCGCAAGGATAAGCAACGCGGCCAGACGGCCCGAC
>JAUYET010000065.1 GCA_030691265.1 Pseudomonadota bacterium | reverse complement strand
AAGCCCAATATTCACCGTGACTTGAGCTACCCCGTAGGTTGGGCAAAGCGAAGCGTGCCCAACATTCCACGCGCAAAACGTTGGGCACGCTTCGCTTTGCCCAACCTACGTAGCGCCGCATTTATCCGGATACCCCGCTTTAGTTATGTACCGTGACCGGCGGCGTATTGCAGGCTTCGCCCGGTTCGACGGGCACTTCCCGGACTTCGAACGTCAACCCATCCAGGTCGATCAGGATGTAAGTGGGTTTCGCGCCGACGCCGCCGACCGTGCCCGGATTGAGCAGATGGGTGACGCCGCCGCGGACATTGTCGACACGTTGGATGCTGGCCCGGTGATCATGGCCGCAGCAGACCAGGTCGTAATCGCCGGTCAGCGCCAGTGCGGCCGCGTAGAGCGGGTAATGCACCAGAAAAAGGCTGCGTCCGCCCAGATGCAGCGCGGCATCCTGGCCGTGGTAGCGCACCACGCTGTCCGGCTCATGCGACAGCTTGGCCATCGCGTAGAGATCGCCGGTGTTGTTGCCGTGAATGACATGCACCGGCAGCTCGAACTTCTTCAGTACGCGCAGCGTCGTCGGCGCGACCACGTCGCCGCAATGCAGCACCGCTTCGACGCCGCGCGACTTGGCGTCCTGCACCGCATGTTCAAGCAGACGCCGGTTGTCGTGGCTATCGGAGAGGAGGCAGATTTTCACGGCGGGTTTTTCAACAAGTGGCTTTGCAAACAAATCGGGGCGTGCGTCCAACGGACCCACGCCCCGAATAAGACAGGCCGGTGTTAGAACATCGGCTTTTCGGGCGCAGCCTTGTAACGTTCTACGCCGGCGAGTATTTCCTCACGGGCGCCATCAAGTCCCACCCAGCCTTCCACCTTCACCCATTTGCCCGGCTCCAGATCCTTGTAGTGCTCGAAAAAGTGAGCGATCTGTTTCAGCAGCAGCGGCGGCAAATCATCGGGAGACTGAATGTGCGAATAAAGGCTGGTCAACTTGTCGACCGGCACCGCAATGACTTTGGCATCGATGCCGGCTTCATCGGTCATCTTCAGCATGCCGACCGGCCGGCAACGCACCACCACCCCGGTGATCAGCGGAATCGGCGTCACCACCAGCACATCGACCGGATCGCCATCTTCGGACAGGGTGTGCGGTACATAGCCGTAATTGCACGGGTAGTGCATGGCGGTCGACATGAAACGGTCGACGAACATCGCACCGGTATCCTTATCCAACTCGTACTTGATGGGCTCGCCATGAGCGGGGATTTCGATGATGACATTGATGTCGTCCGGCACATTGCGGCCAGTTATTACGCGATCGAGAATCATGAGGAAGCCCTTATGAAATGAGGCAATGCGGCATTATAGCCAGAGGCCTCTGTTACACTTTTGCCAACAATCCCAATTGCGTGCATGCCATGTCCGAACAGTCTGTTGGAGAAGTCGTTATTCGAGGCGTCACTAGCCAAGGTCGCACGTTTCGCCCGAGTGACTGGGCTGATCGCCTGGCCAGCATTCTTTCTCATGTCGGCGAGGACAACCGGCTGAATTACTCCACGCAAGTCTGCCCGGTTACGCGCGCCGGCATCCGCTGTGTCGTGATCAATAAAGATCTGGAACAGAAGGATTCACGCGTTTACAAATTCTTGATGGACTTCGCCGGCGAAAATGATCTGGAAGTCATTCCCGGGCGGCTGGCGGCACGAGCCTAGCCGGAATTATTTTCGACTACAAAACAAAACCGCCCGGCATGCCGGGCGGTTTTGTTTGAGCAAGCGACGAATCAGGCAGCCATCGCCTTGATCGCACCGGACAAGCGGCTCTTATGGCGCGCAGCCTTGTTCTTGTGAACGATGTTCTTGTCAGCCAGGCTGTCGATCACGCTCATGTTTTCATTCAGCAGGGCTTGGGCCGCGGTCTTGTCACCGGCTTCGATCGCCTTGCGGACTTTTTTGACCGCAGTCCGGTAAGCCGAGCGCTGGGACATGTTATGCAGGCGAAGCACTGCGGACTGACGGGCACGTTTTTTTGCCTGGGCACTATTAGCCATACAGGAACTCCTTGGGAATCTGGACGCTACGAGAAGCCGCGCATCATACCCATCTGCCTTGCCCTAAGCAAGCAGCACAATTGGTTTGCTATCCCGGTGACGGACCATTCGTTACCATGCTGCGATCTTTTTCCCGATTTTTTCCAAAATCCCCGACTCAATGAACTTGCTCAAGGCCCTTGCCGCGGTCAGCTCGATGACCCTGCTGTCCCGAATATTGGGCTTTGCGCGCGACGCCATCATCGCGCGTGCATTCGGCGCCGGCGCTGCCACCGATGCGTTCTTCGTCGCTTTCAAACTACCCAATCTGCTGCGCCGTTTATTCGCCGAGGGCGCTTTTTCGCAGGCCTTCGTGCCGATTCTGGCGGAATACAAGAATCAGCGCGGCGAGGAAGCCACGCGCATTCTGGTCAGCCGCGTCGCCAGCGTCCTGTTCGTCGTAGTCGCCTGCGTCGCCGCCCTCGGGATCGTCGGCGCGCCGCTGATCGTGCTGATCTCCGCACCGGGCTTCAGCGCCAATCCGGAAAAGTTCGCGTTGACCGTGGAGCTGACCCGCATCGTCTTTCCCTACATCCTGTTCATGTCCCTGGTCGCATTCGCCGGCGGCATTCTCAACACCTTCAGCCGCTTCATGGTGCCGGCGTTCACGCCGGTGCTGTTGAATGTGGCGATGATTCTGGCGGCGGCGGTCGCCGCACCGTATTTCGATCCGCCGGTTCTGGCGCTGGGCTGGGGCGCGTTCATCGGCGGCGTGCTGCAACTCGGGCTACAGATTCCCGCCCTGAAACGGCTGGGATTCCTGCCGCGCTGGGACTGGGCGCCGCGCGACGAAGGCGTGCGCCGCATTCTTTATCTGATGGGCCCGGCGGCGTTCGGCGTCTCGATCGCGCAAATCTCCCTGCTGATCAACACCATCTTTGCCTCGTTCCTGGCCACAGGCAGCGTCTCCTGGCTGTATTACGCCGACCGCCTGATGGAATTTCCCGCCGGCATGCTGGGCGTCGCTCTGGGCACCATCCTGTTGCCCTCGCTGGCCAAGCATTACGCCGATAACGACCCGTCCGAATATTCGCGCCTGCTCGATTGGGGCTTGCGCATGACCCTCATGCTGGCCGCGCCGGCGGCTCTCGGGCTCGGCATGCTGGCGGTGCCGCTGATCGCCACCCTGTTTCTGTATGGCGAATTCACCCCGCACGACCTGGAAATGACGCGCTGGGCGCTGCTGGCGTACAGCATCGGCTTGGTCGGGCTGATTCTGGTCAAGGTGCTCGCCCCCGGTTTCTATGCCCGCCAGAACATCAAAACCCCGGTCAAGATCGCCCTCGTCACCCTGCTCGCCACGCAAGCCATGAACCTGATCTTCATCGGCCCCCTGCAGCACGCCGGGCTGGCGCTCTCCATCGGCCTGGGCGCCTGCCTCAACGCCGGCATCCTGTATTACAAACTGCGCAAGTTGGAAATTTTCCAGCCGCAGCCCGGCTGGGCGCTCTTTCTCTGCAAGCTTTTAGGCGCACTGATGGTCATGGGCCTGGCGCTCTGGTTGGGGATGGGTCAGGCAAGCCTCTGGCTTGAATATGACTTTTCGCAACGCATACTCCATCTCTTCATGCTGGTCGCCGGGGGAGCGTTTGCCTATTTCGCCAGCCTCTGGCTACTCGGTTTCCGACTGCATCAATTCAAGCGGCGCACAAGCTGACCCCTCCGTCGGCGCGAATGGACTGAAGGCGGCTCAAACAGCTAAAATTCGCGCCTTTTCAAAGAGATACCCTTTTCATGCTGATGACCCACGGCTGGTTCGGTACGCAAAATCGTACGCAACATCGAGCCACCCGCCCGAATGCGGTCACGATTGGCAACTTCGACGGCATTCATCTCGGCCACCAGGCCATGTTGGCACGACTGACCGCGCGCGCGATATCGGTGGGCGCGCTGCCTACGGTGCTGACCTTCGAACCGCATCCGCGTGAGATTTTCACCCCTGCCGCCGCTCCCACCCGGCTGACCTCGCTGCGCGAAAAGCTGGAAATTCTGCGCGCCCTGGGCGTCGCGCATGTGCATGTCTGCCGCTTCAGCAAACCGTTCGCCGCGCTGTCGGCCGACGAATTCGTACAACAAATTCTGGTGCAAGGCTTGCAAGCGCGCTATGTGCTGGTCGGCGACGACTTCCGCTTCGGCGCCAAACGCGCCGGCGATTTCGCGTTGCTGCAACGACTCGGCCAGGCGCACGGCTTCGAGGCCGAAGCGCTGCACACCCTCTCAGTCGCCGGCCAGCGTGCTTCTTCGACTGCCGTGCGCGAGGCGTTGGCGGCGGGCGACATGGCGATGGCGGCGCAACTTCTCGGCCGGCCGTATTCGATTTCCGGCCGCGTCGTCGGCGGCGACCAGCTCGGCCGCAAGATCGGCTACCCCACCGCCAACATCCAACTCAAGCACAACAAACCGCCGGTCAAAGGCATCTTCGCGGTGCGCGTACAAGGCTTGGAGCACCCCGACTGGCCCGGCGTCGCCAGCCTGGGTACGCGCCCCACGGTACATACCAACGGCCGCCCGACGCTGGAAGTGCATCTGTTCAACTTCGACCGCAGCATCTACCGCCAGCACTTGCGCGTGGAGTTCCTGCACAAACTGCGCGACGAAGCCAAATTCCCCGACCTCGAAACGCTGATCGCCCAGATCGACCTCGACGCGCAGCAGGCGCGGGAATTGTTGAATGTCTGATTCGATTTCAGTGCAGCCCGAACATCTGGCCGATCACATCCTGGTCATTCGTGACCAGAAGGTGATGCTGGATGCCGACCTGGCCGAGCTTTACGGCGTTCCGACCAAGCGCTTCAACGAGCAGGTGAAACGCAACATCGCCCGTTTCCCGGCAGAATTCATGTTTCAACTGACCGCGGAAGAGTTCCGTAACTTGAGGTCGCAATTTGCGACCTCAAGTTACGCAACGATGTTGGCCGCAACCACCCTGAATTCGCCGCAGACAGTAGGGCGGAAAAGCGCAGCGCCTTCCGCCAACGCTCGGTGCATACGGCGGAAGGCGATGCGCTTTTCCGCCCTACACAAACTCGAACAAAAAGTTTCCTCGCACGACCAAGCCCTTGCCGGCGTCATCGATGCCATCCGCCAACTCATGGCGCCACCCAGAACCCCCAAACGCCCGATCGGCTTCACCGTCGATATCGAGGGTAAAGAAAATGCCTGACTACAAAGACACCCTGAACCTGCCCGACACCCCGTTCCCGATGCGCGGCGATCTCGCCAAACGCGAGCCGGGCTGGATCAAGCAATGGCAAGAGAAGAAGCGCTACGAGCGGATACGTGAGGTAAGCAAAGGCCGGCCGAAATTCATCCTGCACGACGGCCCGCCTTACGCCAACGGCGACATCCACATCGGCCACGCGGTGAACAAGATCCTGAAGGACATCATCGTCAAGACCAAGACGCTGGACGGCTTCGACGCGCCTTACGTGCCGGGCTGGGATTGCCACGGCCTGCCGATCGAGCTGGTAGTCGAGAAAACGCACGGCAAGGACATGCCGGCGGCGAAGTTCCGCGAACTCTGCCGCGAATATGCGGCCAGCCAGGTCGAGCGGCAGAAGGCCGATTTCATCCGCCTGGGCGTGCTGGGCGACTGGGATCACCCGTACCTGACCATGGATTTCCAGTTCGAGGCGGACATCATTCGCCAGCTCGGCATCATCCAGGCCAACGGCCATCTGTATCTCGGCGCAAAACCCGTGCACTGGTGCGTCGATTGCGGCTCCGCGCTGGCCGAGGCGGAAGTGGAATACGAGGACAAGAATTCGCCGGCGATCGACGTCGCCTTCCCGGTCGCCGACCTGGCCGATCTGGCGCAGCGTCTCGGCGCGGAAGCCATCGAAGGCCCGGCTTACGCGGTGATCTGGACCACGACGCCATGGACCTTGCCGGCCAACCGGGCGGTGGCGGTGCATCCCGAGTTCACCTACGACCTGATCCGCACGCCGAAAGGCCTGTTGATCGTGGCGCGCGATCTGGCCGAAGCGGCGATCCAGCGTTACGGCTTCGAAGCGGTGGAAACCGTCGCCCAGGTCGCCGGCGCAGCGCTGGAAGGCCTGCGCCTGCAACATCCGTTCTACGACTATGAAGTGCCGCTGATCCTGGCCGATTTCGTCACCACCGAGGCCGGCGTCGGCCTGGTCCACATCGCCCCAGGCCACGGCCATGACGACTACATCGCCGGCCTGAAATACGGCCTCGAAATCGCCAACCCGGTCGGCGATGACGGCAAGTTCTACGCCGACACGCCCATCGTCGGCGGACTGTCGGTGTGGGACGGCAACAAGAAGGTCATGGAAACATTGAGCGAGAACGGCCATCTGCTGGGCAGCGCCCGTTTGCAGCACAGCTACCCGCATTGCTGGCGGCACAAGACGCCGATCATCTTCCGCGCCACGCGGCAATGGTTCATCGGCATGGACAAGATGGGCTTACGCGAAAAGGCCATGCACGCCGTCGAGAACACCGAGTTCTTCCCGGCCTGGGGCCGCGCGCGGCTGCAAGCGATGATGAAGAGCCGGCCGGACTGGTGCGTCTCGCGCCAACGCAACTGGGGCGTGCCGATTGCGTTCTTCATGCACAAGACCAGCGGCGAACTGCATCCGCGCTCAGCCGAACTGCTGGAAGAAATCGCCCAACGCGTCGAACAGCGCGGCGTCGAAGCCTGGTTCAGCCTCGATCCGAAGGAATTGCTCGGCGAGGAAGCCGAACACTACGTCAAGAACAAGGACACGCTCGATGTCTGGTTCGATTCCGGCGTCACCCATGCCTGCGTGCTGAAGAAACGCGCCGACCTGGCGCATCCGGCCGATCTCTACCTGGAAGGCTCCGACCAGCATCGCGGCTGGTTCCAGTCCAGCTTGCTGACCGGCTGCGCCAGCGACGGCCACGCGCCGTACAAGGCGCTGCTGACGCACGGTTTCGTGGTCGACGCCAAGGGCCACAAGATGTCCAAGTCGAAGGGCAATGTCGTCGCGCCGCAGAAGGTGATGGACACCTACGGCGCCGACATCCTGCGTCTTTGGGTGGCGAGCACCGATTACTCGGGCGAGCTGACCATTTCCGATGAAATTCTGAAGCGCTCGGTCGATGGCTACCGCCGCATCCGCAACACGTTGCGCTTCCTGCTCGCCAATACCGCCGATTTCGATATTGCGCGCGATGTCGTCCCGGTTGGGGACTGGCTGGAGATCGACCGCTACGCGCTGGCGCTGACGCGAGAAATGCAGAGCACGGTGCTGGCGGAGTTCAACGCCTACAGCTTCCACACCGCAATCCAGCGCCTGCACGGCTTCTGCTCGGAAGACCTGGGCGCGTTCTATCTCGACGTGCTGAAGGACCGTCTCTACACCACCGGCGCGGACTCAAAAGCCCGCCGCGCCGCGCAGACCGCGCTCTGGCACATCCTGCAAAGCCTGACCAAGCTGCTGGCGCCGGTGCTGTCGTTCACCGCCGAGGAAATCTGGCAACTGGCGGGTCACAGCGGCGAGCGCGGCGAAAGCGTGTTCCTGGAGCAGTGGCACGACCTGCCCGCGCAAGCCGACGAGGCCGCTCTGCTGGCGCGCTGGGGCCGCCTGCGCGAACTGCGCGCGCTGTCCAGCAAACGCATCGAGGAACTGCGCGTCGCCGGCTCGGTCGGCTCTTCGCTGCAAGCCGAGGTCACTTTGCTGGCATCTGGAACCGATTACGACCTGCTGGCCGGGCTCGGCGACGATCTGCGTTTCGTGCTGATCACCTCCGCCGCGCGTGTGCAGCGCAACGACGGGGAAACCCAGGTCGAAGCCGCCGCTTCCAGCCACGAGAAATGCGAACGCTGCTGGCATTACCGCGACGATGTCGGCGCCGATAAAAACCATCCCGGCCTGTGCGGACGTTGTGTCAGCAATCTGCATGGCGAAGGGGAAGCGCGTGTTTATGCCTGAAGGCAAGCGTAACGCCTTGGTCTGGCTATGGCTCTCCGCCCTGGTGCTGGTGCTCGACCAGCTCAGCAAACTGGCGGTGATCGAGCGGCTCACCGCCTATGTCGACGTCATCGCCGTGACCAGCTTCTTCAACCTGGTCCACGTCCACAACACCGGCGCAGCTTTTTCGTTATTTGCCGACCAGCCGGGCTGGCAGCGCGGTTTCTTTGTCGCCGTGGCGCTGGTCGCCGCCGGCGTCATCCTCTACCTGTTGCGCAAGACCGCCGGCCGGCGCTTGTTCAGCGTCGCGCTGGCGTTGATTCTGGGCGGCGCGGTCGGCAACGTCATCGACCGGATCTTGTATGGCCACGTCATCGACTTCCTCGATATTTACGTCAACACCTGGCACTGGCCCGCGTTCAACGTCGCCGACTCGGCGATCAGCGTCGGCGCGGTGCTGCTGATCTGGGATGGCATGCGCAAGCCGCAGATCGACGAAAGTGCATAAGCAGTTAACCTAAAAACCTCAGTTGACGGATAAATTTATTACGATTCAATGTGTTGCGAGATATCTGTAGGTGCGAATTTATTCGCACCGAAGTCCTTGATTGTGCGAATAAATTCGCACCTACGGGCGCTTCAACGGCGGTTTTAGGGTTAACTGCCCCCTAAAGTTCCGCCCCCCGCCTGCCGTTAACAGTTGAGATTTTTTCTGGGGTATTTCCGACAGTGAACAGCGCAGCAAACAGCGATTCCTTGCATCGCCTCCTTTATATGGTGGTGGCTGGACATCGTTTTTGTCTGCGCCTGGGCGATGTGGAACGCCTGCTGCCGCTGATGCAGGTGCAGAACGTGCCGCAAGGGCCGGACTATCTGCTCGGCGTGATGAATCTGCGCGGCGAAGCGGTGCCGGTGCTGGACCTGGCGCGACGCCTCAATCTCCCGTCGGTAACGCACTACGCGCTGGACACCCCGGTGGTCCTGGCCGCCATCGGCGCACTGCGCGCCGGTCTGGTGGTGGACGAGGTGCAGGGTGTGCGGGCGGTGCCGCGCACTGCCCTGCGCGGCGATGCCCTGTTCCGCGATGGCCTGCCGCCGGTACTCTCGGCGGTGACCAGCGCCGACGGCGCCGCCCTGCTGCTCGACGCGCTGCGCATCCTGGATATCGACCTGTCCGGCCTGTCGCAACCGCTCGCGCTCAACGAAGAACTCCTCGCCCTGTGCCGGGAAGTTGAGCCCCCACGCTCACTTCGTTCGCTGCCCCCCGAGGGGGTGGCCGCCTCCCTTGGGACGGCCCGGCGGGAGGCGAATTGATGTCGGCTCACACCCCGCTCATCCGTAGGTTGGACAGCGGAGTCGTTGTCCGCTTTAGCGGCTTACGAATCCGGCGTCCCCCTTGCGGGGGCAAAGCGGAGCGTGCCCAACAAGCCACCGCTGCAATGTTGGGCACGCTTCGCTTTGCCCAACCTACGCCTCTGTGCCGGGAAAGCGCGTGATGTCGGCCCCCGTCCTGCATCCCGCCATCGAGGAACAACTCTGCCTGCTGGTGCGCGAACGCACCGGCATCCGTCTCCTCGACCACCAGATGGACAACCTGCGCCGCACCGTGGCCGAGGGCCGCGCCCGCTTCGGCCATGCCGACGAAACGGACTATCTGACCGCCCTGCACACGGCGCGGGCGAGTTCGCCGGAACACGAACACCTGATCGCCGGCATCACCGTCGGCGAAAGCTATTTCTTCCGCGACCAGGCGCAGATGGACTGGCTGCGCGAGGAGTACCTGCCGCGCCTGATCGCGCGGCGGCGCGAGGAAAACAACCTGTATTTGCGCATCTGGAGTGCGGGCTGTTCCGATGGTCAGGAGTTGTACAGCCTGGCCATGCTGCTGGCGGAACTGCTGCCCGACCTGGAACGCTGGAACCTGCACCTGCTGGGCACCGACCTCAATGCCGCCGCCCTGTCCCGCGCCCTGCGCGGGCGCTACAGCGAATGGTCGCTGCGGGCCACCCCGGAGGCGGCTCGCCAGCGCCATTTCCGTTGGGAAAGAGACCACACCTGGTCGATTTCCGCCGGCTTGCGCGGGCATGTCCACTTCGCCTACCTGAACCTGCGCGAAGACAGTTTCCCGTCGCTGCTGAGCGAGACCACCGCGCTGGACCTGGTCCTCTGCCGCAACGTGTTCATCTATTTCGACCCGGCCATCGTCGCCGACGTGATGCACAAGTTCCACGCCTGCCTGGCGCCCGGCGGCCACCTGCTACTGGGCGCCTCCGACCTGATCGACAGCGCCACACTGGACGGATTTACCCTGCACAGCCTGGGCAACGCCTTTTACCTGGAACGCATGGAGCCGACCCAGGCGAGCGCACCGGAAATTGCACCGGCGGCGCCCGCCAAGCGGCCGCGCCCCCAAGTCGCCGTCCAGGTCGCCGTTCCAGCGCACCCCGCCCCGGCCAGCGCTGCCGCAATCCTGCCCGGCTACACAGACATCATCGGCCTGCTCGGGCGCGAGGCGTGGAACGACGCCCTGGCGGCGATTGACGCACGCCAAGCAGGCGGCGAGGACGACGCGTTGCTCAGACAATTCCGCGCCAAGGCGCTGGCCAACCTGGGCCATGCGCGCGACGCGCTGGAAGCCTGCGACGCCAGCCTGGCGCTCGATGCCGGCGACAAGCACAGCCACTTTCTGCGCGCACTGATTCTGCTCGAACTGCACCGCTTGCCGGCGGCCGAGGAAGCCCTGCGCCGCACGCTCTACCTGGACCGAAATTTCGTCGAAGCGCACTACCAGCTCGGCCTGTTGCAAATGCGACGCGGGGCGCGCCAGAGCGGACTCAAGTCGATGCAGAACGCCCTCGCCATCGCCGAACGTGCACGCCCGGAGCGCCGCTTGCACGACGCCGCCGGACGCGACCACGAGCGCATGGCGTCCATCCTGCGTCACGAACTGCGCATGTACGAACCCGAAGATGGAAGCCGGCGATGAACCGAGATTGTTCATTCGCTATCGATCGCAACCGTAGGTGCGAATTTATTCGCACAATCACCTGTTGAAGTGCGAATAAATTCGCACCTACGACGCTTCCTGAATCCGAAATTCAAATGCTCCCCGACTCCCCGCACGCCCGCACCGTCCTGCATCGCCGCGCGGTGCGGCTGGCCTGCGAAACCGAGCAGGCTCGGCAAGCGCCGCGCGGCGATCTGTTTCTCGCCGTCCGGCTGGGCGCGCGGGAGCATTACGGCATCCCCTACCGCTGGCTGGACGAAATCGTGCGCCCACGCGGCCTCACGCCGGTGCCCGGCACGCCGCCTTTCGTCGCTGGCGTAATGGCGCGGCGCGGCCAGTTGCTTGCCGTTCTCGACCTCACGCGTCTGCTGCAAATCGAAACCAGCGAGGCGGATGAAGAAACCCGGCTGGTCATGGTCAGCGCCGCCGGCTACAGCGTCGGCCTGCGCGTGGCCGAGGTGATCGGCAACGACCGCTATCGACCCGAGTCGCTCGGCCCCATCTTGCCCGGCGCCGCCGCCGGCACAGAAAACTGGATATCCGGCATTCATGCCGGACAATTGTCCATGCTGGATCTGGAAGCCCTGCTGGGCGACCCACGCATCAGAATCGAGGAACACACATGAACCTATATTCCTCAGACCGTAGGGTGCGCCGTGCGCACCGATTTACGCTTAATGGTGCGCACGGCGCACCCTACGATTTCGTGGATAAATGGCTAAGGATGAACATGGAAACCTCTGTTGGCAGAGAAATTCATTACGGTTCAAGCCGTTGCGCGAGGTCTGTAGGTGCGAATTCATTCGCACCGAAATCTGTGCGAATAAATTCGCACCTACGAGCACGCCAACTGAGGAACATAGGATGAACGCAAACTCAAGCGGCAGCCTGGCCCGCATTCTGGTGGTGGACGACATGGCCACCAACCGCGCGCTGATTCGCGCCGTGCTTGATCCGCGGGAATTCGAGGTGCTGGAGGCGGATTCCGGTGAAACCGCCCTGACGCGCATCCCCATCCTGCGCCCGGATGTGGTCCTGCTCGACGTACTGATGCCCAACACCGACGGCATCGACGTCTGCCGCCGGCTACGCGAGCAGGAGGAGTTCCGCCTGCTGCCGATCATCATGCTGACCTCACTGGGCAGTCCGGACGACGTGGTGCGCGGCATGGAAGTGGGCGCCACCGACTACATCACCAAACCGTTCAACGCGGTGGAACTGACCGCCCGGGTGCGCGCCGCGGTGGAAAAGAAACGTCTGACCGACCGACTCGACGACACCGAATCGGTGCTGTTCGCCCTGGCGCGCGTGGTCGAAGCCAAGGACGGCACCACCGGCGACCACTGCGACCGTCTGTCGCATCTCTCCGTGGTGCTGGGCGAAGCGCTCGGCCTGCCGTTCGACGACCTGGAAGCGCTGCGCCGGGGCGGCATCCTGCACGACATCGGCAAGGTCGCGATTCCCGACGCCGTGCTGCTCAAGAAGGGCAAGCTCGACGATGCGGAATGGGCGGTCATGCGCCAACACCCATCCATCGGCGCCTACCTGTGCAGCGCCCTGCGCACCATGCGCCGCACCGTGGACATCATTCGTTATCACCACGAAAAGTGGAACGGCAGCGGCTACCCCTCCGGCCTCGCCGGCAACGACATCCCGCAACTGGCGCGCATCTTCCAGGTGGTGGACATTTTCGACGCCCTGTCCAGCGAGCGTCCCTACAAGCCCGCCCTGCCGCGCGAGGAAGTCGCACGCATCCTGCGCGAGGAAACCGCGCGCGGCTTCTGGGACCCGGACATCGTCAGCATCTTCCTGGACATCCTGGAAAACGACCCCGCCCGCCTGGACATCCCCGCCAACGCCGTGCGCGGCCGCGACGCCGACCTGTTCCGCAACCTCACGGGCGACGTGATGGAATGGCGGGACCGGCGGTGAATCGAATCCGTAAGCGTAGGGTGCGCCGTGCGCACCAATTCACGTTCAATGGTGCGCACGGCGCACCCTACTTCATCAATGCCGGCGCTACACAGAGGGCACCCCAATGATCGAAAAATTCCTGCATGACGCCGCCGACGCCAATCTCTGCGAACGCATGGGCCTGGACGCGGCTCAACAAGCGCGCCACAAGGCCTTCATCGGGCTGACTGAAGCGGACCTGGACCTGCTGGTCGAGCTGGCGCCGGTGATCGAACGCCATGCCGACGCAGTGGTGGACGGGTTTTATGCCAACATCCATCACTACCCCGAGCTGGAGCAACTGATCAGCGGCGTCGGTTCCAATTGGGAGCGCCTGAAGCGCACCCAGCGCGCCTATCTGCTGGAACTGTTCAAAGGCGACCTGGGGCCGGAATACTTCGAACGGCGCCTGCGCGTCGGCGTGATCCATCACAAGATCGGCCTCACGCCGCGCTGGTATCTGGGCAGTTATTCCGTCTACATGCAGTTGCTGGCGCCGATCATCTTCCGCCACTGGCGCTGGCAGAGCGGCCGCGCCCTGCAAGCCGTGATGGCGCTGGACAAGATGCTGTCGCTGGATGCCCAACTCGCCATCGACACCTACATTCACAGCCTCACCACCGAACTCAACGTGGTCAGCCTGTCCAAGGAAGAACTGGAACAACGTCTGGCCGCCTACAACGACCTCATCGACCGGGTTGCCCAAGGCGACCTGACCGGGCGCGTGGCGGTGACCGGCAACGACGACCTCGCCCGCCTCGGCGGCAACCTGAACAAGATGACCGACCGCCTCGCGGAAATGACCAGCGAGGTCGCCGAATCCAGCAACGCCATGCTGGTCAGCGTGGAACAGGTGCGCGCCGCCATCGGCGCCCAGTCCAGCGGCGCCACCCAGCAGGCCGCCTCGGTCAACGAAACCACCGCCACCCTGGAGCAGATCAAGGCCACCTCCATGCAGACGCTGGAAAAAGCCACCGCCCTCAAGGAGGTGGCCGACCGCGCTCGCGCCGAGGGCGACCAGGGGCTGGCGACGGTGGAAGCGGCAGTGCAAGCCATGCGCCACACGCGCGGTCAGGTGGAAGCCATCGCCGGCCACATCGGCGTACTCAACGAACGCCTGCAACAGATCGGCGACATCACCACCGCGGTGGGCGAACTCGCGTCGCAATCCAAGATGCTGGCGCTCAACGCCTCGATCGAAGCCGCCAAGGCGGGCGACGCCGGACGCGGTTTCGCCGTGGTGGCGGAAGAAGTGCGCGACATGGCCGAGCAATCGCGCCAGGCCACCACCCAGGTGCAGGGCATCCTGGCCGAGATTCGCAACGCCGCCGCGCGCGCCGTACGCGCCGTGGAGGAAGGCAACGAGGGCGCTGACCGCGGCGCCAACCTGGCCGACCGCGCCGGCGAGACCCTGCACGGCCTCAACCGGGTGATCCACGACACCGCCCTGGCCAGCCAGCAGATCGTCGCCGCCGTGCGCCAGGAAGCCGCCGGCATCGACCAGATCCGCATCGCCATGGGCGACATCAGCCAGGTCACCAGCCAGTTCGTCGCCGCCACCCACCAGACCGAGGCCGCCACCAACCAGCTCACCGACTACGCCGCTCTGTTGCAGAACATGGTGAAACTATTCCATGTCGGCGGCGCCCGCTTCGACTTCGACCGCGCGCGCACCCTGCACCGCACCTGGGTGGTCCGCCTGGAAGCCTTCCTGGCCGGACACGAAACGCTCTCCGAGGCAGAAGCCATTTCCCACCACCACTGCCAGTTGGGCCGCTGGTACGACGGCGAAGGCCTGCAACGCTACGGCCACATCCCGGAAATGCTCGCGCTGGACACGCCGCACCGCGAACTGCACGAACTGATCCACGACGTGGTACGGCAACAGAACAGCGGCCACCACCCCAATGCCGAACAAGTCATGGGCCGAGTGCGCGCCCTCTCCGCTCGCATCGTCGAACTACTCGACAGCATCGAAATGAAGTCGCGTGCGGTAGAGACGAATCGGGGGCGGGCATGATGTCGAGCCCGCGTAGGGTGCGCCGTGCGCACCGTTTCACCCCCGATGGTGCGCACGGCGCACCCTACGGCTGACCCGGGAGACTGACGTGATCCACGTGGAAAACTTCACCATGCGCGGCAAACTGGCCGCTGTGCTGGCCTTGCCGCTGCTCACCCTCTGCCTGTTCGCCAGCCACGCGCTGTGGCAGGAAACCCGGCAGCAGGCCGGCATGGCGGAACTGGCGCGCGCCGCCACGCTGTCCCTGGCGATCGGCGAGCTGGTACACGAACTGCAAGCGGAACGCGGCCGCAGCAGCCTGTTCCTGTCCAGCCAGGGCCGCCGCTTCGACACCGAACTGGCGCGCCAGCGCACGGCGACCGACCAGGCCTGGCAAGCACTGGCGTCGATGCAGATACGTGCCGGGCAACACAACTTCGGCCTGCCCGCCAGCCTGCTCGCAGAACGCCGCAGCGAACTCGCGCGCCTGCGCGCCGACGTGAGCGGGCTTGCGCTGCACCCGGCGCGCGCCGTGGAAAGCTACAGCCTGGCGATACGGACCCTGCTGGGCGCGCTCGAAGACCTCGCCGCCCACACGCCCGAGGTCGAAGTCAGCCGCCAGTTTGCCGCTTACCGCTGGCTGATCCAGGCCAAGGAAGCCGCCGGTCAGGAACGCGCCGAAGGCAGCCGCTTTCTAGTCGGAACGGCCGACGCGAACCAGGCAACCCGGCTGATCGAACTCGCCGCCAGCCAATCGCTGATGCTCGACCAGTTCCAGGCGCAGGCGCCGGAACCGATACGCCGCATCTGGCGCGACGCCGCCCAGGCCGACTGCGTGCGCACCCTGCCCCAGCTTCGCACCGCCCTGCGCGCCACCCAGCCCGCGGCGCGTCCCAGCCCGGAAAACTGGTTCGACAGCGCCAGTTGCCGCATGGAACGACTGCACGACGTGGAAACCGCCTTCGCACGCCACCTCGCCGACATGACCGGCGAACTGGACGCGCAAAGTCGCCGGCGTCTGGCCCTGATCGTGCTGTTCGCCCTGCTGCCGATTCCGCCCAGCCTGTGGCTGATCGTGCGGGTGGCGCGCAACGTCAGCGGCAACTCGCGCTGGCTGCTCACGGCCATGCACGGCATCGCCGGCGGCAACTTCAACGTCTCCCTGCCGCCGCATGACAACACACATAGCCGCGACGAACTCGGCGGACTCGCCGGCGGGCTGGAAACCCTGCGCGGCCAACTCGCCCGCCTGGTCGCCGATCAGGGACTGCAATTGAAACGCGAACGCGAAATGAACGCGGCACTGGAACAGCACAGCCTGGAAATCCAGCATTTCGCCCAGCGCGTCGCCGCCGGCGACCTCGCCGGGCGTCTGGAGGAAGGCGACGATACCCTGGGCCATCTGGCCGGCAGCCTCAATCACATGGCTGCGGGTCTCGCCGGACTGGCCGGGCGCGTGCGCGAGAGCGGCGCCACCCTGCTGGTGACGGTCAGCCAGATGCAGAACGCAGTGGCATCGCAATCCTCGGGCGCCAGCGAACAGGCCGCCTCGGTCAGCCAGACCATGACCACGCTGGAACAGATCCGCGCCACCTCGGGGCAAACCCTGGAGAAGGCGCAGCGGCTCGGCGAAATGGCGGAGCGGGCGCGCAGCGAAGGCGAGCACGGGCTCCGGGTGGTGGAGGAAAGCATCGTCGGCATCGGCGAAGTGAATCTCAAGGTAGACACCATCGGCCGCACCATCCTCTCGCTCAACGAACAGACCCAGCGCATCGGCGAAATCACCGCAGCGGTGAGCAGCATCGCCCGCCAACTGCGCCTGCTTTCCCTCAACGCGGCGATCGAGGCGACCCGCGCCGGCGAGGCCGGCCAGGGCTTCGCTGTAGTCGCCACCGAGGTGAAACAGCTCGCCGAACTGTCGCAGGCGTCCACCGAGCAGGTGCAGCACATCCTGGAGGAGATTCGCCATGCCACCGACCGCGCGGTGATGGCCACCGAGGACGGCGCCAAGGGCATGGCGCGCGGCCTCGACCTGGTGCAGCGTGCGGGCGCAGCGATCCGCGGCCTGGAAAGCGTGGTGCGCGACACCAGCCTGGGCAGCCGCCAGATCGTCGCCGCCGTGCAACAGGAAAGCGCCGGCATCGAACAGATCGCCACCGCCATGAGCGACATCCATTCCGTCACCACCCGCTTCGTAGCCGCGACCGAACAGACCCGCGCCGCCACCGACGAACTCTCCCACCTCGCGCAACGGCTATCGGCCGTGGCCGGTTTGTACAAGGTGTAAGCGGATGAATGCGCGCATCACCGTAACCACCGTAGGTTGGGCAAAGCGTAGCGTGCCCAACATGCAGGTGCCGCAAATGTTGGGCACGCCTTCGGCTTTGCCCAACCTACGTCGCTGACCATG
>JAUYET010000056.1 GCA_030691265.1 Pseudomonadota bacterium | reverse complement strand
TACCGCGCCCGGTAGTAGTAGCAGCCGGTGCCATCGTCCTCCCGCCCGGTGTACTTCAACCGGTTCGGGCTTGATCCGGTGGTTGCCAGCAAATTCCCGAATGCGCCGTAGGTCGCGCTCTGAATCACGCCGCCGTTATGCCCGGACACCTGGGTGGTGCTGGTGAGGCTGTCCTGGTGGAAGAGGAAGGGCTTCATCTTGCCGTCGCTGTCGGTGAGGTAGCCCGCCACCAGTTCGTCGGTGCTCGAACCCCGGAAGTACTTTTCCTTCAGGTTGCCGGACTGGTACACGGATTCCAGGTGTTCGCCTTCGAGGTAGTAATCCAGGCTGCCCTGGGGGCCGCTTCTTGCGATGCGCTGGTCGGCCGGGTCGTATTGGTATGCGTAGATTTCCAGGGCGCCGTCGGCGCCCAGCCGCCAAAGGGCGGTCAGGCGGCCTTTGGCGTCCCAATTGAACAGTTGCTGGAGGTTGTTGCAGGTACTGCTGCCGTTGACGATGTTGGTGGTGAAGTAGAGGCGGCCTTCGTCGTCGTGGTTGTAGCAGCGTTCGATGGCGCCGGCGGTGCTGCCGATGCGGATGTCGGCCAGCCGGTTGCTGCCGGTGACGTAGCCGTAATACCGCGTATTGGCGTTCGCCGTCAGGCTGCCCTTCGTGTACGTCTTGCGGTTGCCGACCTTGTCGTAGGTAAACAGCTCGTCGTTGGTCGCACCGGGATAGTCGGCGCTGGTCAGGCGATAGAGCGCGTCATAGGTGTAGCTGGTGAGCGCGCCCAGATCGGTCTGGCTGAGGATGTGGCCGACCCGATCCCGCGTGTAGGTGCTGTCGGCGATCAGCGCGTCGGCGGCGTCGTACTGGGTGAGCCGGGTGAGTTGTCCGTTGGCGTCGTATGCGTAATTGGCATGCACGCCGGCGGCGGTGACTCTGGACAGCAGCCGGCCCGCCGGGTCGATCTGGTAGTTGACCTGGGTGTAGTCGGGGTTGCGCAGCATCACCAGGCGGTTGGCGGCGTTGTAGGTGTAGCTCGTGGTGCTGCCCTGGTAGGTGGTCTTGGTCAGGACGTTGCCGACTTGGTCGTAGCTGAAGCTCAGGCTTCTTCCCCGGCTGTCGGTCTTGGCGGTGAGGCGGTTGAGGCGGTCCCAGTCGAAGGCGTAGCCGACGTTGGCGTTGGCGGCGGCGTTGCGGTTGCCGGCGGGGTCGTAGCCGTAGGTTTCGGCGGTGCCGTCCTTGAGATAGTCGACGCGGGTGAGGCGGTTGCCGGGGTCGTAGCTGAACCGGGTGACTTCGTTCAGGCGGTTGGTCTTTTCATAGACGTTGCCGGCTTCGTCGGGCTTGTAGGCGAGGGTCTTGGCGCTGTGGTCGGTCTCGGATGCCAAGCGCCCCAGGTCGTCGTAGGCGAAGCTCCAGGTCTTGTTCTCGGCGTCTTTCACGCTCAGGCGGTTGCCCGCGAGGTCGTAGGTGAAGACGGTTTCGCCGTTGTCGGCGTCGGTGATCTTGGTGAGGCGGCCCAGTTCGTCGTATTGCCGGCTTTCCGTGCAGCCTTGGGCGTTCTTGGGTTGCAGCCCGGCCTGGGCATTGGCGTCGATGGTGCAGGTGAGGTTGCCGTTTTCGTCGTAGGTGAATTCTGAGCGGTAGCCCATCGGGTCGATGGCGGCGGTCTTGCGGCCGAGGGCGTCGATTTCGAACTTGACTGTTTCGTCGTTGGCGTTGGTGATGGCGACGACATCGCCGCGCAGGGTGAGCCTGGTTTCGGTGCGATAGCCGGTGGCGTCGATCACCGCGGTCTTGCGGTTCATGGCGTCGTATTCAAATCTTGCGGTGTGGCCTTCGGCGTCGGTCACCGCGATGACGTTGCCGGCGGCGTCGTAGCTGTAGGTGGTGAGGTTGCCCATCGCGTCGGTCTCGGTCTTGACGCGGTCGGCGGCGTCAAACGTGCGGGTGACGATGTCGCGCTCGTCGAAGGTGAGGTCGGGTTTTTTATAGCGGTGGGTGACCTTCCAGAGCTGGCCGTTGGCGTCATAGCTGTTGACGACTTCGTTGCCGAGGGGGTCGGTGGCTTTGACGACCCGGTCGAGGGCGTCGTAGTCGTAGGCGGTGGTCAGGTCGATCAGCGTGGCGTCGGTGGGGGAAGTCCGGCGCTTGAGGGTTTCGGTTTTCTTGCGACCCAGGCTGTCGTAGGTGGTGGTCTGGGTGATCGTGGCGCCCGAGGGTTGGCCGACGCTCTGGCGCTGGCTGACGTTGAGGCCGTTGCTGCCCGCCTCGTAGGTCAGGCGGGTTTCGCGGTAGCGGCTGGCGTCGAGGTATTGGCGGCTGCTGCTGAGCGTGGCATCGCTGTTCCAGCATTGGCTGGACAGCAGCACGTTGGCCGCGCCTGCCAAGGCGCTGATGCGGGTCTCTTTCGGGCGGTTGAGGTAGTCGCCGCAGACGCTGGCCGTGGCGGTGGTGCTGGCGGCGTAGCTGGTGGTGCTGACCGTGCCGCGCTTGTCCTTGACGCTGGCGATCTGGTCGAGCGCGCCGTAGGTCATGTCCACGGTGCGGCCCAGTGCGTCCTGTTCGCGGGTGACGTTGCCGTTGGCATCACTGGCGCCGGTGAAGGCTTTATCCGCGCGATAGCTGTAGCTGGTGGCGTAGCCCAGGGCGTCGTATTTCTTGCTCCGGATGGCGTCATTCTGGTTGTCGAACAGGAGGATGCCGCCGTCGGGCTCCCGAAGCTGGGTCATGCGGCCGTTGTCGTCGTAGAAATATTCGCGCACGCCGTTGCGTGCGTCGGTGACGCGGGTGGATTTGCGGTAGAGGTCGTAGTCGAGGGTGTCGCCGTGGTCGAAGCCGTTGGTCTGCTGGAAGGCGCGGCCATTCTGGTAGTACTGGAAGACGGTTTTGACGGGCAGGCCGTCGCGTTGCAGGGGCTGGACGACTGCGGTGAGCAGATGCCGGGGGGCGTCGTAGGCGTAGGTCAGGGTTTCGTTCAGCGGGTTGGTCTTGCCGGTGAGGTTGTCGGTGGCGTCGTAGGCAAAGCTCCACTTGCGCGCTGTCCAGTCGGACACGTCTTTCAGGCGGCCATTGGCGTCGTAGGTGAAGGTGATGCCGGTGCGGGCGGCGATGCCGAGGTTGTCGGTGAGGGTTGAAAGACGACCGTTGGCGTCGTAAACAAGCGTCAGCCGGTCGCCCCAGGCGTTGTCGATGTATTTCAGGCGGGCGACGAGGGCGGGCGTGGTTGTGAGGGTGCCGCTGGGGACTTCGAAGATGTATTTGACACCGTTGCGAAATGCCAGCGTGTGCTGGCCGGCGGCGGGGCTGTCGAGCGTGAGGGTGTCGTAGACGCCCTTGGGCGCGGTGATGGCGTAGGTGGATTCGTTGACCAGGAAAGCCTGCTCGCCGCCGCGTTCGTCGGTGTAGGTGATGGAGCTGGTTTTTGAATTGCCGTTCTCGGACTTCTGCGCGCTGGTGCAGTTGGGGCAGTCGCCGAAGTCGTTCGACTTCAGTTGCATCAGGTAGCTGTGCGTCCAGCCGTAGCCGAGGCCACGATCCACGCCGGTCGAACTCGGCGCGCTGTTGTAGGTGCGGGTGAAGACGGTGTTGAGGCCGTTTCTGCCCCGGATGACGAAGTCGGTTTCGTCGTGGTAGTTGTTGCCGGATACGGTGGAGATGGGGTCGGCGGTGGACGGCGTGCGCACCGGGTCGTTGTGCACCGCGCCGACCAGCAATTGGTCGTTGAACTGGTCGTTGTTGAAGGTGGGCAGCACCGATACCGCGCCGAGGTTGATGGCCTTGGCAGGGTTCAGCACCACGCTGCCGTCGACGTAGCCGCCGGCCAGCGCGGGGGCTGTGGTGGTGAGGGTGAAGAACGCCAGGGTCAGGGCGGCCAGCGGGCGGCGGTGGCGCACCACGAACGGTAAAGAGGAAACAGCGGGTGATGGAGTGGATCGGCGCATGATTCAGGTCCTTGGTTCTTTGTTTTGTCGGTGGCTTGCTTATTGGCAACCACTGGTTGTGACGCCTCGATTGGCAATCTCGAAAGTGATTGAGCCGAGCCTGCCGGTGGAGGTGGTGTACCCCTTGCGGATATCGACTTCGAAACGGTATTGGCAGCCAGTTACCAGCGTCGAGGGGAGCGTGTATTCCGCCCAGGACTGGCTCACGTCGCGCAACTGGAGGTCATTGCGGACGCCCGCGACAAAGCTCGATGTGTAGGCGTTGGCAGCCAGACTCTTGTTACGGTAGGCGAAGTCGGTGCTGGTGAAGCCTTGAAGCACATCGAGGTAATTGAAAATTCCTGCGTTGGAACCGCCGCGATAGCTGTTGTAGCCTGCGCTGAAGATCGCGATTGCACCGTCAATCGTCGTGCCAGCAGGCCAGGACACACCACACACGGAATTGTCCACGGTGAATGTGGCCGAGCCGCCGTAGGTGGCACGAAAGCTGTTCAACGTATCCTCGTTCATGTCGAAGCAGCCCAGGTTACCGTTCCAATAGTCGTTGTAATAGCTGAGTGTGCCCAAGCGCGAATCGGAACTGCTGGTCGGGCTTTTCTTCAGGACATCGAAGCCCTCGGTGGCGGTCGTGGTCGTGTGCGACCAACTGGTGGGCCGGGTGCCATAGATATCGCGCTGGACGATGGCGAAAGGCGGTTGGGCAGAGGCGCCGAAGCCCATTGAAGTCAGAAATGCCGGCACGGTGTTGGTGCTGGCATCACGCTTGACGTTGACCAGGCTCGCGCCATTGGCCAGAGCCATCTGGATGCCGCGCACGGTGGACACCGCGTCGTAACCGGTCAGCTCCTGCCAGATTTCGTGTTCCAGAGAAGAGACGATGTGGCCGATGAATTCGAACTGGCGATTGGAGTAGTTGACCGCCGTTTCGGCCGAGCGATACGCGCCGCCGATGGTGATGCCCTTCATGTCGATCAAAAGGCCACCGGGCAGAATCGAGAAGGCGGTGCCGTCGATGTACTCGGCCTCGTAAACGGAGCTGACCACGCCGAGGAAACCGATCACCGGCGTCCGGGTCTTCATTAGCCGGTCGCTACGCTCGAACTGCTCGCGCAGTTTGGCGTAATACTGGGTGGCTCCCGAGTAGAGCAAGCCGCCGGTCAGGGCATCCAGGGACGGCTTGTCTTCCAGCAGTTTCTTGTCGCTTGCGTCCCAGCCGTTGCCGGTGGCGTCCACATAGGGCGTGCAGTTGGTGCCGTCGGCCTGACACACCGCTTCACCGGGGTTGAAGACGATCTTGTATTGGTCGTTGGCGGCGAGCAATTGATCGGCGGCGCGATGGACTTGCGACCAGTTGGAGGATTCGCCACCGGTGGCGACCAGGTAGTAGCCGCCGATGATGGCCGAGTATTCGGCGCTGATGGTGAGATCGGTCTCACTGCTGGTCGCACCCGGTCTGCCATCCATCGATACGGTGATGGTGAAGGGGTTGCCGACGGCCGGGGTGTAGCCGACGATGGTGCCGCCGCCGGAGATCGGGCGGGAGATTTCCGTGCCGCCCAGCCGCACGACCATGTTCGGTACGTTGCCGGTTCCCACGAATTCGGTAGTCATGGTCAGGCGTTTGGTGTTGACCTCGGCCAACAGGATCGGCGTGCCGCCGGCCTGAATCGTCAAGCCGCCCGAGACGAGTTTGAATCCGACACGCACCGTCTTGCCCCATTTCTTGGGCTCGGCGCTGGGCACTGCGGCATCGTGCAGCGCGACCGTGTCGTAACGGCGGATGTTGCCGATCACCTGATAAGGCAGCGAGGCGGGCAACAGTCCTTCGCTCAGCTCGACGATCTCGCCCGCGTCTTCCACATCCTCCAGCGCCTTGCCGGGGTGGTTGGTGCGCAGCCAGGTTCCGATCTGCTCTTCCAGAATGGCGAGGGGATTCTTGTCGCGGCGCTTGAGCGGATCGGTAGCGGCATCTTTGATCGCGTTGTAGTAACCGGTGTAGTCGAAGGCGACGGCGTTGTAGGGGTCGAGGTTGAGGTCGTTGTAAGTCTTTTGCTTGAAGCTCGCGTCCAGGGCTACCCAGGTGCAGCGCGCGGCACTGGCCGCCTGACTGCAATCCACGGCTGGACTCGCCGTGTTGATGCCACGGTACTGGTCGAAGGGCACGAAGGCTTCGGCCCAGGCATGCTCGAAGTCCACCGTGCCGCGGTCGGATGCAAGCGTGACGCCCTGGATGCCCTGGTCTTTGAGGATTTGCACGGCCACGTCCAGGCTGCCGACGCCCAGCCAGTTGGTGAGCTGCGCGGCGGGGAGGCGTACCGTGCCGACGGCGTAGCGCGCCGGGATGGGGATGTTTTGCGAGCGCAGCATGGCGATCAGGGTGCTGGCGATGTCCACATCGCTGCCGCGCTGGCCCAGGAAGGTGTTGACCGAGCCTGAACGCGAGCCGTGGTAGGCCGAGTATTCAATGGTGTTGTGCAGGTGTTCGTAGATGGCGACCGCCGTACCGAGCTGGGTGGCCTTGTCACGCAAGGCTTGGGCGTCATCGCCTAGGTAGACGACCTCGGGGGTTTCGCCCAGCGTGGCGGCCTGGGCTGCGGGAATGGCAGTCAGGCCGACCAGGCAGGACACCACCGCTGCGGCAAAACGGCGGCTTGCCTGGGAGAGGAAGCTGTGTAACGGGAGGGATAGGTGGATACGCGTTGGTGTCATGTTGTGGCTCCCGCTCATTTGCTTTTCGCTTTGATTTTCGCTTTGTGCTTGCGTGGCTTGACGGCCTTGCCAGGCATGACCGCCGCCGGTGCCAGTTGCGGCGTTGCTTCGGCCGTTTCCACGGCGCGGATCGGCGTTTCGCTGGTGGAAGGCGTGGCCTGCAACGTGGGCGAGTCGTGCCTGAGTGGCGCTTCCGTCAGGCCCCCCTTCGCGGCTTGCAAGCGGTCTCGCAGTTCGGCCAGCTTGCCGACGCGCGACGGGCTGTCATCGGCCAGCGCCTCATCGAGTTTCTGCGCCCAGCGCTCATAAAGTTGGGCCCGTTGCGCGCCAATGGCAAAGCCGGCGGAGGTTGTGTCGGCCTGGGGATCGACCTGAGCGCGCGAGACCATGAACTCGGCGCGCTGCTTGAACTGCCCTGAAAGCGCCCGCGCATCCGAGTGGGCGGCTTCGCGCCGCTTGGCCACCGTCTGCGCGGCCGTCCGCTGTGCTGCGTTTTCCTGTCCCAGTAGGGTGATCGGGATTCTGTTGCCGGGGTTGAGGTCGGCGGCGATGAGGCGGTCGAGGCTGGCTCGAAGCTGAACGAGTTGTTCGGCATCGGCAGGATCGTCGGCGCCGCTCTTCTTGGCCGCCAGCACGTTGCGGCCGATGGCGCGGATGGCGGCAAGCTGCGCGGGGGCGAGGCCGCGCGGTGCTGCCTTGACGGCGGGTTCGGTAGGGGGCTGTTCGGCGAAACTGGGCTGCGCGATGCCGGCAAGCCCGGTGGCCACGAGGACAAGTAGATTCGATAGACGATGCGGCATGACGTTCTCCCTATGCTTTGTGGTCGCCGCGCCGGGCGGCGGCACGTGTCATTGCGCCGACCAGGCCGGCGCCCAGCGCACCCAATGCCCACAAGGGAATCGGCACGTCGCCATCACTGGAGGCCACCTGCGTGCAACCCGGACAAGGGTTGCCGGAGAAATCGGTGCTGGCGAGGTTGACCAGCCCGGCAATCGGCGAGGTGTCGCTGATGGCGTTGTTGGCGGCGTTGAGCGTGGTGAGGTGGGTGGCGTATTGCAGGCCTTCCAGGCTGGTAACCCCCAGGCCGGAAATGTTCAGGGAAGTCAGTTGCCCAAGTTCGCCCCGGTTGAGCTGATCCATCGCCCCGCGTCCCAGTGCGGTGTTGACCGCTTGCCTGAGCGCGTCATCCGGCAGGGTGACCCGCGCCTTGCTTGAGGCGGCGTCCGCGCCCTCGGCGGCGGTGAAGGCCTGTGCGATGAGGCCGGCGGCGAAGATGCCCGCGTCGTAGCCGCCATCGGTGCGCTGGAGTGCGACCAGCGAGTCGAGCAGAGTCACCGCGTCGATTGATGCTGCATCCATGCGCAGGTAGGCAAGCGCGGCGGCGGCGCGTACATGCGGCGCGGAGGAAGTCGAAACCTTGGTTTTGAGGGTGGCGACGGCATTGGCCAGCGGTGTGGCCAGCGTGGTATCGGAGTCCAGATAGGACGCCAATGTTTGTATGACACGGGCCGTGGTGTAGGCATCGGTCGTGCTGCCAGACGCCGTGGGCCAGCCTTTATCGCCTGTTGCGTCGAGCTGGGCCGCCTTGAGATAGGCGATAGCCTGCGCACTGTCGAATGTCGCGCCTACAGTGTGTAAGGCGTCCAGCGCCAGGGCGGTATCCAGGGGGGAAGCGCGATAACGCTTGGCCAGGCCCCAGCCGGACTGCCCCGTGGCGGGGCTGGAGACGGCGGTAAGCAGCGCATCGATGTCCGGCTGGGCGCTCGACTGGGTGGCGCGCAACACCAGCAGCCGTCGGGCACGGGCATCCAGGTTCTGCGGGTCGTGGTTCTCGATCCAGGTTTGACCCGCGTAATACGCGCCCCGACGGCGGTTGGCCTGATGCAAGGCCAGCACGGCTTCAGTAGTTTGCAGGAAGGTCTTGGCCCCGGAGGCATCGCGCCAACTGCCGTCACTCGTATCCTGCTGGGATTCGAGCCAGTCAGCCGCTTTCTGGCTAGGGGCGGCATAGACACCCGCTGAAACCGGGCCAGTGAGCGCCAATCCTGCGGCAATGACACCGCAGATGACGGTCAGGCGAGTGAAGCGTATTGCATTGCTGCGGATCATGGGTGACCTCCCCTGTTGCATTCCCGAATGGCCGTTTGGCCGGGTTGTGCTGCCAGCGTAAGGGGGGTAGATGACAGTTCATGTGGGTTCGAGCACCCCAATAAATGAGCTGAACGGCTCACCCCGAAAGAATATTGGCCGAAAGTTATAGGCCCGTGGAGCCGCGCTGGCTCTGGGCTGGGGCGTATCCAGTGGTGATCATCGCGTCCCTGTGTTTGTTGTCTGTTCACTCCCAAAAAAGAGCGGCGCCCGATTGGGCGCCGCTAAAAACCCGCCTTTGCGGCGGGTCAGGGAGGGGGGCAGTTTATTCGGGCGACGATGACGAGAGGATGACAACCCGATGCGAAGCGGTTTGCCACTGGCGGCCCTCCTACGCGGCAATCAGATGGCAATCCCGCAACATCCAAAGCAGTTGTCGGCGCGCCGGGGCGAAATCAGACCGGTGCTTTGACCTTGCCGAGACCGCGCGCCGCTTGCAGGCACAGCATCTTGAAGTCGGTGTAGGTGAGCGGGTCGAGGCCGCATGTGTTGCCACCCTCACCTTTGCCGCGGTCGGCGTAGATCAGGCCCAGCGGTTTGCTGCCGTTGTACAGGCTCATGGTGTAGAAATCGCCGTTGCCGAGCATGGCTTGCAGCTTGGGATGAATCATCGGCCAGAGCTTCTGGCGATTGCCTTCGTTCAGCCAGACGCCCTGCATTTTGCCCATGAGCTGGCAGAACAGATCCTTGCTGGCGAGTTCGAATTCGAAGTGGCGGAGCGGGTCTTCGGCCGAAATTCCGAGTGTGAAACGCGATTTCACGCGCAGTCCATCCGGCGTCTGCATGGCGAAGATGATGCGCGAGAGGCCAAGACCCGTATGCAGTCCCTTGAGGATGACGGCGGACATCTGGTTGAGGGTCAAGCTGCCGTCGAGATGTTCTTCGATGCCTTTCAAGGCTTCACGGAATATATGTTTGTCCGGCATCGGGCAGATGTCGTGTTCCGGTTCTGCCTCCGGCGCGGGGGCTTGCACCGGGCGTACCGGGGGGGCGGGTTGAAGCGGCTGACTTGCCGATGCCGGCGGTTGTGCTGCTGCGACTGTTGCAGGCGTGGCTTGCGGCGTGGCCGGGGCAGCTTTTTCCTCGTCGTCCGCTTCCGGCGGCCACGGACCCGGGATCATCGGGCCCCAGGTCGCCGCCGGCGGCGCTTCCAGCCAGTCGCAGCATCGCGCGACGCGGGCGGCATTGGCGTGCACCGTGGCGATGATGGTTTCGAGTGCGGTGTTTTCCACGCCGGCCAACGCGGTGTAGGCCGCCATCAATTTTTCGTCCCACCAGCCGCGCTCGCTGAGCTGGGCGATATCGATACAGGCGGCGAGCAGGGTCTGGCGGGTGCGCTCGGCATTTTTAGGGCTGAGCAGGTCGAGCGTGAGGGGAGGGATGTTCCAGCTCTCCAGCAAACTCAGGCGCAGATGGGCCAGCGTGTCGCCCAGAACGGTCGTTTCCGCCTCGCTGTCCGAACTACGGCGGCGCTGACGCTGCAAGCGTATGGCCTGCTCCGGCGTGCGCAACCAGAGCAGCATTTCGGGGGTGTCGTGGAGGAGGGCGGCAACCTGGACTTCTTCGGCGCGAACGTCGCTGTGCAATACGGCGAAATCACGCGCTTGCCAGGCGGCATGCTGGGCGCGTCTGGCCAGCGCGTGGAGTGCCGCAAGCACGCGCGGATTGCGGCCCGCCGGGCTGTCTTCCAGGATGGGCAAGCGGCGCGCGGCATCCAGGAAAGCGCCGATTCCCTGCATCATCAAGGCATGCTCTACCGTGTTGACCTCGGCGTCGGAGCGCGCGCTGACACGTTTGTTGATGGTGTGCAGCGTGTACAGCGTGGCAAGCGGATCCGCCAGAATCTCTGCCGCGACCTCGGGCGCGGTGACCTGTTCGCGGCGCAGGCCAAAGGCTAAAAGTACGCCGCGCGTGCGCCGAAAAATGGGCAGTTCGCCCGGTTGCAACTGTTCCAGATTTGCGGTCATCACATCCTCCAGATCAGAAGACGGGCATGGGAGAGGTCACCGGGTTTGGCGCCGGGTTTGGAAATATCGACGACTTCATCGGCATCAAAGTCAGGCATGGCGAAGGTATTGCTGATCAGCAAACTGCCCGGCTTCATTTCTGCACGCGCTTTGTCCCACAGGCGTGCCATCGGCGCCGGCGACAGGTAGGCGTAGACGATGTCATAAGCGCTGAGGTCGGCATTCCACAGGCTGCCCAGGCGAATATCGGCGCGCCCCCCACCCAGCCGCAGTCTGAGTTTTGCGATCAGCCAGTTGAGCGGGGCGGCTTCGATGCCGGCCAGATGTGCATCGGGGCGCTGTTTGCGGACACGCGCCAAAGGGCCGCCGAGGCCGCAGCCCAGGTCGATCAGGCTGCCCTGTATCGGCAAACGCAGCGCCAGTTCTTCTGCCGCGCGCGGGCTGGAAAGGTAAAGCGGGACTCGGGTGCGCACTGCGCCGATCGAGGTCAGCGCCAGGAGCAGAAAAGCGGCGAGAAACCAGTTCGGATCGACGCCATCACCTCGGGTCTGCAGATGGAGCGCCAGACCGATGAGCGGCAGGAAAAACAGATTGATGTAGCGCCACCAGATCGGCAAGCGCCAATACCAGGCGAGCAGAGCGGCGCCGGCTGAAATGACAAGGATCAGAAGCGGGAGCGGAAGATCGGCTCCGGAGATTGCCAGCACCGCTGCGCATGCGCTGCCCGGCAGATGCGCCAGCAATGCGGCCAGGGCGGGCGGTAGCGAGAGAGTCGGGGCGACGTCGAAAGCGGATGCGCGCACTTGAGCATCAATGTTTGACATCGAGTTTCTCCACTACCTCCTTGGCCGTACTCGCCTCGATTTGGCGCGATTCCTTGGTGATGGCTTCTTCGGCCTTCTTGTTCATGACGATGATCGAAATGCGCCGGTTAACCGGGGAATTGGGGTCGTTGATATCAAAAGGAATGGCCGATCCCAGGCCGATCACGCGCAGCATCTTGCCGTCTTCCAGGCCGCCTGCGACCAGTTCGCGGCGTGAAGCATTGGCGCGATCGGCGGAGAGTTCCCAGTTGCTGTAGCCGGCGTCGCCGCCCGCGTAGGCAACCGCGTCGGTATGGCCGGAGAGGCTGATGCGGTTGGGCAGTTCGTTCAGGGTCTTGCCGATTTCGCGCAGGATGTCGCGCGTGTAGGACTTCATCACCGCGCCGCCGGAATCGAACATGGGTCGATTCTTGTCATCGACGATCTGGATGCGCAGGCCTTCGCTGGTGATGTCGATCTTCAGTTGTTTCTTGAACTGCTGCATCTTGGGATTATTGGCGACCGCTTTTTCAAGCTTGTCCTTGATTTCCTTCAGGCGCTGCGCCTCCTCTTTCTCCAGTTCCTTCTTGGCGCGGCTGGCATCGAGGTTGATGGATTTTTTGCCTTCCACCTCGCCTTTTTTGACCTGGCCGATGCTGCGGGTAATGTCGGTGCCGCCGCCTTTGATGATGCTGGAGGAGTCGCCCGAGCCTGTGCCGCCCGCCAGTGCAACCTTGAGCGGCGTCTTGAAATACTGGGAGATACCTTCCAGCTTGGCCTTGGAGCTGCCGCCCAGCAGCCACATGAGCAGAAAGAACGCCATCATCGCGGTCACGAAGTCGGCATAGGCGATTTTCCAGGCGCCACCGTGCGCGCCGCCGCTGACTTTCTTGATGCGCTTGATGACGATGGGTCTTTGGGAATCGTCTGCCATCTCAGCTCTCCGCTTGCCGCTGTCCGTTCATCGCCTTACTTGCCTTTGCGCGCCTTGATGTCCTCTTCCATTTCGAGGAAGGACGGACGCTCGGTGGAGAACAGCACCTTGCGGCCGAATTCGACGCAGGTCTGCGGCGCAAAACCGTTGAGCGAGGCAAGCAGCACCACTTTCACGACCTGGTAGGACTTGCCGGATTCGGCGGCCTTGGTTTCCATCACGGCAACCAGAGGGGCGAGGAAGCCATAGGAAATCAGGATGCCGAGGAAGGTGCCGACCAGCGCGTGGCCGATCAGGATGCCCAGCTCAGTCGGCGGCAGGTGCAACGATTCCATCGTGTGGACGACGCCCATGACCGCTGCGACGATACCGAACGCCGGGGTGGCATCGGCCAGCTTGGCGACGGCGTGCGAAGGATGTAATGCTTCGTGATGATGGACTTCCAGCTCGTTGTCCATCAGGTTCTCGATCTCCATCGCGCCCAGATTGCCGCCGACCATCATGCGCAGGTAATCGGTGATGAAATCGAGCAGGTGATGGTCTGATGTGATGTTCGGATATTTGCCGAAAATCACGCTCTTCTCGGGTTCTTCGACATCCCCTTCGAGCGACATGAGTCCGTCTTTGCGGGCCTTGGCCAGCAGTTCGAATAGCAGGCCGAGCAGTTCCATGTAGTAAGTCTTGCTGAACTTGGAGCCTTTGAAGCAGGCCCCCATCGCGCCCATGGTGTGCTTGATGGCATGCATGCTGTTGGCGGCAACGAAGGCGCCAGCCGCTGCGCCGGCGATCATCAGCACTTCCAGAGGTTGCCAGAGTCCGGCGATGTGGCCGCCGGCCAGCGCATAGCCACCAAACACGCTGCCCAATACCAGGCCCCAGCCTATCAGTACGAACATGGTCAGGTTCTCCTATCTGTTTTAACGTGAACGTCGCACAGCGACGCTCGAAGCTCCCCTCTCCCGCTTGCGGGAGAGGGGTTGGGGGTGAGGGAAACGGGCAGGGCATGCCCGTTAGTTTTATTCAGGATTTTTTGTACCCGCAAGGGGCACGCCGGATTCGTAAGCGCTAAAGCGCAAACGACTCCGCTGTACCGGCCCGAAGCTCTTGCGATGAACCGGGCTGGGTCCGTGCGCTTCCAGAGCTGCCAGGTGCGCGGCGGTAGGGTAACCGGCGTGACGTTCGAAACCATACATGGGGTAGGTATCGGCAAGCCGGCGCATTTCTTGATCTCTTTCTGTCTTGGCCAGGATGGACGCCGCCGAAATACTGGCCTCGCTGGCGTCGCCTTTGACGATGGCGCGCGCGGGGATGGGCAGTTGCGGGCAGCGGTTGCCGTCGATCAGTGCGAAATCGGCGGCGGGATTCAGCCCCAGCACGGCGCGCTGCATGGCCAGCATGGTCGCATGCAGGATATTCAGTTGCTCGATTTCCTCGACGCTTGCATAAGCCACCGACCAGGCCAGGGCATGCGCCTTGATCTCGCCGGCCAGAAACACGCGCCGGGGTTCGCTGAGGACTTTTGAATCTTTCAAACCGGCGATCGGATGCGCGGGATCGAGAATCACCGCTGCCGCATAGACCGAACCGGCGAGCGGTCCGCGTCCCGCCTCATCGACGCCGCAAATCAGGCTGCTGTCAGGTTTTGCAATCTGGGTCATGTGCATGCGTGCAGGAAGGGGTGTAGTGCTTGTGCGATGAGTGCGGGCGTATTGCGCTTGAGTCGGGCGCGCTGATGCCGGAAAGCTTCAATCTGGTGATCCCGCGCCTCGTGATCGGTCAGCAGATGTTCCAGCGCCTGGGCCAGGGCGTCGGCGGTGGCGCGATTCTGGATGATCTCCGGCACGATGTCTTTACCCGCCAGGATGTTGGGCAGGCCGATCCAGGGCTGCAATGCCTGGCGGCGCATGATTTGCCAGGTCAGCCAGGGCACTTTGTAGGTGATGACGTGCGGACATTCCAGCAGCAGGGCTTCCAGTGTGGCCGTGCCGGAAGCGATGAGCGCGGCATCGGCGGCCTGCAAGGCATCGTGGGCATGGCCGTAGAGGATGCGGATGGGCAGATCGAGCGCGTCCGCTTCATACAGGTGTTGTTCAAACGCCTGGCGGGTCTCGCGATTGACCAGCGGAATCAGAAACCGCGCGTGCGGACGCGCGGCGGCCAGTTTTTTCGCCGCATCGATAAACAGCCGCGCCAGGGCTTTCAACTCGCCGGGCCGGCTGCCCGGCATCAGCACGACATATTCGGATTCCGCTTTCAGGCCGAGTCGTTCGCGGGCGGCTTTCTTGTTCGGGTCGGGCAGGGCGTGTGCCAGGGGGTGGCCGACGTAGGTCGCGGGTATTCCCGCTGTGCGGTAAATCTCTTCCTCGAAAGGAAAGATCAGCAGCGCGTGCGATACCGCCCGCCTGACCTTGTCGATGCGTTTTGGACGCCAGGCCCAGACCGATGGACTGACGAAGTGCGCGGTCGCGATGCCGGCTTTCTTCAGCTTGCGTTCCAGGGACAGGTTGAAATCCGGTGCGTCGACACCGATGAACAGATCGGGTTTGGCGGCCAGCAGGTTTTTTTTCAAAGCCCGGCGAATGGCGAGAATTTTGCTCAAGCTGCCCAGCGCCTCGACGTAACCGCGCACCGACAGCGCTTCCATCGGAAACAGGCTGCGCGCGCCGAGCGCTTGCATCTTGGGCCCGGCGATGCCGAAGAAATCGATCTCGGCGCAACGCGATTGCAACGCCTGCATGAGCAGGCTGCCGAGCAGGTCGCCCGAAGCTTCGCCGGCGACGATGCCAATTTGAAGCGGGGTTTTCGACACGGCCGCGCCCCCTTCAGCGAATGATGCCGCGACCGGAAACCGCGAGGAAATCCGCCAGTGGTTGCAGTTCCGGCTGCTGCGCCGCTGCGTCGGCAATGGCGCTTTGCGCCTCGCTCAGGCTGAGGCCGGATTTGTACAGCGTCTTGTAGGCGTGCTTGATGGCGCTGACCGCCTGCACGCTGTATCCGCGCCGCTTGATGCCTTCCGAGTTGATGCCGTGCGGCGCCGCCGGGCTGCCGGCAACGGTGATGAAAGGCGGGATGTCCTGCCGGATCACCGAGGCGATGCCGGTAATGACGTGTGCGCCGATGCGGCAGAACTGATGCACGCCGGTGAAACCGCCCAGGATGGCGTAGTCCTGCACGCTGACATGACCGGCCAGTGAAGCGTTGTTGGCGAAGATGGTGTGGTCGCCGACGATGCAGTCGTGCGCCACATGCACATAGGCCATGATCCAGTTGTCATTGCCGATGCGGGTAACGCCGGCATCCTGCACGGTGCCGGTGTTGAAGGTGCAGAACTCGCGGATGACGTTGTCGTCGCCGATTTCCAGCCGGGTCGGCTCGCCGGCGTATTTTTTGTCTTGCGGCTCCTCGCCCAGCGAAACGAACTGAAATATCCGGTTATTTCTGCCGATGCGCGTATGGCCGGTAATCACCGCATGCGGTCCGATCCGCGTGCCATCGCCGATTTCCACATGCTCGCCGATGATGGAATAGGCGCCGACGCTGACATCGACGCCGAGTCTGGCAGCCGGGTGAACCAGCGCGGTCGGATGAATCTCGGCCAGCGTATTTGCCATCGTACCGGGCATCGTGTTCAGCCGAGTTCTTTCAGGGTGCACATCAATTCGGCTTCGCACGCCACTTTGCCGTCGACGGTGGCTTTCACCGCAAATTTCCAGATCCCGCGCGTGAGCCTGAGCACACTGGCTTCCATGCGCAACTGATCGCCCGGCACCACCGGCCGCTTGAAGCGGGCGCCATCGATACCGACGAAGTAAATCACGCTGTTCGGGGTGATTTCCGCGCCGCCGCTCTTGAACGCCAACAGGCCGGCCGTTTGCGCCAGTGCTTCGATTATCAGGACGCCGGGCATCACCGGGTGATTCGGGAAATGGCCGGGAAACTGCGGTTCGTTCATGGTGATGTTCTTGATCGCGACGATGTGCTTGCTCGGCACCAGTTCCAGCACCCGATCCACCAGCAGGAACGGGTAACGATGCGGCAGGTACTTCATGATTTCGGTGATATCCATCGCGGTAGACGTGTTGGTATCTATGTCGGTTGCCATATCAGTTTTCCTTGAGTTTTTCTTCCAATGTCTTGACGCGTCGCACCAGCGCATCGAGGCGGCGAAGATGCGCGGCGTTGTGCTTCCAGTCTTCGTGTTTCATCAGCGGCTGCACCGAGGTATAGACACCGGGTTCGCGAATATCCTTGGCGACGAAGGTGCCGGCGGAGACGGTAACCCGGTCGCAGATATTCAGATGGCCGATGATCATCGCCGCGCCGCCGATCTGGCAATAGGCGCCGATTGTCGTGCTGCCGGCGATACCGGCGCAGGCGGCGATAGCGGTGTGGCGGCCGATGCGGCAGTTGTGGGCGATCTGAATCTGGTTGTCGAGCTTGACGCCGGTTTCGATCACGGTGTCGTCCAGCGCGCCCCGGTCGATGCAGGTATTGGCGCCGACTTCGACATCGTCTTCAAGAATGACACAACCAGCCTGCGGCACTTTCAGCCAGCGGCCGCCTTCAATTTCTCCGCTATTTTCTTTATCCCAAACCAGGCCGAAGCCATCCGCGCCGATCACCGCGCCGGGATGCAGGATGACGCGATTCCCCAGGATGCAGCCATGCATCACCACGGCGCGTGCATGCAATACGCAGTCTTCGCCCAGTCTGGCGTCTGGCCCGATGACGCCAAGCGCGCCGATGTGGCAGCGTGCGCCGATATGGGCGCCCGCGCCGATGACCGCCCCCGGACCGATGCGGACATCGGGTCCGATGCGGGCATCTTCGGCGATCACGGCGCTGGCGTGGATGCCGGGCTCAAGCGCCGGCTCGGGTTGCAGCAAGGCGACTGCACGGGCAAAAGCCGCATGGGGGTTGGCGATGGCCAGGCAAGCTTGCGGTAACTCGGCGTCGAGATCGTCCGGCACGATCAATGCGCCAGCCAGGCTGGATCGGGCTTGCGCCAGATATTTTGGACTCAGAAGAAATCCGAGTTGGTGCGGCTCGGCGTGTTGCAGTGAAGCGACGCCGCCAACCCGCGTCTTGGCGCTGCCCCGGATTGTCCCGCCCAAGTGGGCCTGTAACTCGGCCAGTGTCAGGACGGGCATGAACCTAGATTCCTCAGTTGACCGCTCCTCATTCCTTGGCAGCCCGCATGTACTCGACGTTTAGCGCTTTCGATCAGGTTCACCGGTTGGGTGAGACCGCTACGCGCCCGATTGCGAGGTGGACAAGCCGTCTGACTGCGTTGCTCCTCCTCGCCATGCCTCGGCATGACTCGTCGTCGCGCCTTGCCAGCCAACTCGTCCACCTCGCACTCGGGCGCGTTCAACTGAGGAATCTAGGATGAAAGATCAGCGTTCCAGCGACTTCAGGACGCGGTCGGTCACATCCACCTTGGGGCTGGCATAGACCACACTTTCCAGAATCAGATCGAACTTTTCCTTCTCGGCGATTTCCACGATCGCCTTGCGGGCGCGTTCCTGAACCTGGGCGAACTCCTCGTTCTTGCGCTGGTTCAGATCCTCACGGAAAGCACGCTGGTCATGCTGTAGATCGCGGCTCAGGTTGGCCAGGTCTTTTTGTTTCTTGCTGCGTTCCGCTTCAGACAGCGTCAAGCCTTCCTTTTCCAGGAAGGCCTGCAAATCGCGCGCCTGTTTGACCAGCTTTTGAATGTCCTGCTCGCGGGTCTGGAATTCCTTCTCCAGTTTTTTCTGGGCCTTGATGGCGAGCGGCGAATCGCGGAACACTTTTTCGGTGTTGACGAAGCCGATTTTGAGTTCGGCAGCCTGGGCCGATGTGGGAAAGGCAAATACGGGCAGGGAGAGGGCAAGCAAGAGCGCGATGATTTGTTTCATGTGAGGACTCCTATATCAGGCGAAGCGCGATTTCAGAACACGTTGCCAAGCTGGAATTGGAACGTTTGCGTTTTGTCGTCGGTCGCGGCGTTGAGCGGCTTGGCGAGCGAGAGTTTGATGGGGCCCATCGGGGAGTACCAGGTGACGGCCGCTCCGACGGAATAGCGCATGTCGGAAAAAGACAGCGTGCTGTAACGCCCTGGCGTTGCCGGGTTGTTGTCGGGGTCATCTCCAGGACCGGAAACCATGCCTATGTCGAAGAAGGTGGAGAGCCTGACCGAGCGATCGTTGCCCATACCTGGGAACGGGAGCAGCAATTCGGCGTTGCCCACCAGTCGCTTGGTGCCGCCGATCGAAAATGTGCTGGTGCCGTTCGAAGCCTTCGGGCCGATAGCGCCGGAATCAAAGCCGCGCACGGAACCGATGCCGCCGGCAAAGAAGTTGCGGAACAAGGGCATTTCCTTGCCGCTGTAGCCGCCGCCGATGCCGATCTCACTGTTCAACAGCAGACTGACGCGGCGTGACAGCGGGCGCAGCCACTGATATTGGTAGTTCAGTTTGAAGTAGTTGAGGTCGCCCAACGGGGTGCCGGCTTCAAGGAAGGCGCGTTGATAGGTGCCTTTGGTCGGATACAGCAGGCTATCGCGGGAGTCGCGCGCCCAGCCGGATTCGAAGCGCAGAGAGTTGGTGATGGACGTGCAAGCTGTTGAATTGGTGGCGCAAGTCGGCTCGTAGGCTTTCGCGTAATCGTGATAGACATTGGGCGCGGTAGCGGTCAGGTCTAGCGTGACGTTTTCATAGGCCAGCCCGAAATGGATGGTATCCAGTTCGGTGATGGGCACGCCAAGGCGCAGTCCGGCGCCCGTCGTCGAGGTGCCGTAATCCGCTACCGAGTTGAGACTGGAAGTATTCACATTGCGTTGGTAAATGTCGTAACCGAGGCTGACGCCATCCGGCGTGAAATACGGGTTGGTGAAGGACAAGGAAAAAACCTTGTTGACGCTGCCGCTGTTGATCTGCGCGGAGAGTCGATTGCCGGTGCCGAACAGGTTGTTTTGCGATATCGAGCCGGACAGCACGAGGCCATCCGAGCTGGAAAAACCTGCACCCAGGAGGATGTTTCCAGTCGGCTGTTCGGTCACGTTGACGTTGACATCGACCTGATCGGTGGTGCCGGGCACGGGCGGCGTTTCGATCGTCGTTTCCTTGAAGTAGCCCAGACGTTCGACGCGTTCGCGTGAGCGATTGATCTTGTCGGCGGCATACCAGGCGCCTTCTATCTGGCGCATTTCACGCCGCACGACCTCGTCCTTGGTGCGGGTGTTGCCGGTGACGTTGATGCGGCGGACGTACACCTTGCGGCCTGGATCGACCAGGAAGGTGAAGTTGGCGGTGCGCTTGTCTTTGTCGATTTCCGGCGCGGCATTGACGTTGGAGAAGGCATAGCCTTCATTGCCAAGTCGCTCGCCGATCTTCTTGGTCGATTCGTTGAGCTGCTCGCGCGAGAAGAAATCGCCGACCTTCAGGCTGACCAATCCTTTCAATTGACTTTCCGGCACCGGCAAGTCGCCGGCGAACTTGTAATCGGACACCGTGTAGCGCTCGCCCTCGCTGATATTGATGGTGATGTAGATGTCTTTCTTGTCCGGCGTAATCGAAACCTGGGTCGATTCGATGTTGAATTCGATATAGCCCTGGTTCAGGTAATGCGAACGCAATGTTTCGAGATCGCCGGACAGCTTCTGCTTCGAATACTGGTCATTTTTGCTCCACCAGGACATCCAGCCCGGGGTGCGCAAATTGAACAGCTTGAGCAGGTCTTTCTCGGCAAGCGCTTTGGCGCCGACGATATTGATGCTGCGAATTTTGGCGACATCCCCTTCGCTGACATCGAAACTGACCGCCACCCGATTGCGTTCCTGCGGCGTCGACGTGGCCTTGACCTGAACTGCGTACATGCCACGGTTGAAGTACTGCCGCTTCAGTTCCTGTTCCGCCTTTTCCAGCAGGGATTTGTCCAGGATGCGACCTTCCGCCAGACCCAATTGCTTGAGACCGGTTTTCATGTCGTCTTTGACAAATTCCTTCATGCCGGAGAAGTCGACGCTGGCGATGCCGGGGCGCTCTTCGACGATGACGACCAGCACCTCGTTGTTGGTTTCCAGGCGAACATCTTTGAAGAACCCGGTGGCATAAAGCGCCTTGATGGCTTCTGTAGCGCGCTCCGGCGTCAACGTTTCGCCCACCTTCACCGGCAGGTAGCTGAACACCGTACCCGCCTCGGTACGCTGAATACCTTCCACCCGAATATCTTTGACCTGAAACGGATCAAACGCATGCGCTTGCGTGGAAAGCAGGGCCAGCGCAAGCATGGCCGGGGAGAGTGGCCGAAGCTGAAAGGGACGAACGCGGAAAGAAAACATGAGGGCGGTTACCCGACAAAAAGTCGTTGCAGATCGTTGAAAAGTGCGAAGAACATCAGCAAACCGAGGAAGCCGATGCCGATGCGTTGGCCGATTTCCTGAACCCGCTCGGGGACGGGTTTGCCGGTCAAAAACTCCGCGAAATAATACAGCAAGTGTCCGCCATCCAGTAACGGCACGGGCAGCAGGTTGAGCACGCCCAGACTGATGCTGACCAGCGCCAGAAAGGCGATGAAGCTGGCCGCGCCGCTGGCGGCGGATTGGCCGGCGTAGTCGGCGATGGTGATCGGGCCGGACAGATTCTTGAGGGAGGCCTCGCCGATCAGCATGCGGCCCATCATCTCCAGACTGAATGCGGAAAGCTCCCAGGTGCGGCCGAGCGCGCGGGAAAAAGCCTGTATCGGGCCATAACGCGCTTCAGACTGATAGGGGGCGAACAAAGCCGGGTCGATGAGCGGCGCTGCGCCGATGCGACCGCTGCTCTGGCCGTTGACTGTGAGCGACTCGGGGACGACGACGACCGTGCTGGTTTGTCCGCCACGTTCGATCTGAATACGCAGGCCGACATCGGCTGAGGCGCGCACGACCGTCACCACTTCATCCCAGTGGCCGATGCGGCGGTCGTCGATGGCGCGAATCCGGTCGCCCGGCATCAATCCCGCCCGCGCCGCAGCGCCGCCTGGCGTCAGTTCAGCCAATACCGGTGGCAGCGGCGGCAGGTAGCGCACCAGACCCAGCGCTTTCAGGGGCGCTTGCTCGAAAGTTTCGTCCCGGTTCGACAGCGTCAAGGTGCGATGCGCCAGATGGCCTTTGGCATCGACGGTATCGACACTCAGGCTGTCGTCGCCGATGGCATGTTTGAGCGCGAGCCAGTGCAGATCCTGGAAGCTTTCGACGACTTCGCCATTGACCGCGGTAACCATCTCGCCCGATTTGATGCCTGCCAGCGCCGCCGGCGTGCCGCTCGACGGTTCGCCGAGCACCGGTTTCAGGATGGGAACGCCGGACATGAACAGCGCCCAGAACAGCACGATGGCGAGCAGGAAATTGGCCAAAGGGCCGGCGGCGACTATCGCTGCGCGCGCCGCCACCGATTTGCGATTGAAGGCTTGATCGAGCAATTCCGGCGCCACCGGGGCTTCGCGTTCATCCAGCATTTTCACGTAACCGCCCAGCGGGATCGCGGCCAATGCCCATTCGGTGCCATGGCGGTCGCTGCGTTGCAGGATGACTTTGCCGAAGCCGACGGAAAAACGCAGCACCTTGACCCCGGCCAGACGTGCGACCAGGTAATGGCCGAATTCGTGAAAGATGATGAGGATGGCCAGGGTGGCGACAAAAGCGAGCAGCGTGGTCATACGCTGCTCGCGGTGATCAGTTGCTGCGCGGTGGCGCGGGCGGCGGCATCCGCTGTCATCAAGTCTTCCAGAGATTCCACAGGTTGTCCGGCCAGACGCTGCAACACGGCATCCAGCGTCTCGGCGATGGCCAGGTAAGGAATTCGCCGGTCGAGGAATGCGGCCACGACTTCCTCGTTGGCGGCGTTGAGTATCGCCGGCGCCGCGCCGCCGGCCGCGAGTGCTTGATAGGCCAGTCCCAGGCAGGGGAAGCGGCGCAGATCGGGCGCTTCGAAGGTCAGCGTGCCGATCTTGGCCAGATCGAGCCAGTTGACGCCAGCCTCGATCCGCTCCGGGTAGGCCAGGGAATGCGCGATCGGCGTGCGCATGTCCGGGTTGGAAAGCTGCGCCAGCACGGAACCATCCAGGTACTCGACCATGCTGTGCACGATGCTTTGCGGATGAATGACGACTTCGATCTGTTCCGGCCGGGCGTTGAACAGCCAGCGCGCTTCGATGACTTCCAGCCCCTTGTTCATCATGGTGGCGGAATCGACCGAGATTTTCTTGCCCATGACCCAGTTCGGGTGGGCAATCGCCTGTTCCGGCGTGATGTCCTTCAGGGTATCCAGTTCGCGCGTGCGGAACGGGCCGCCAGACGCGGTCAGCAGAATGCGGCGCACGCCATGCGCCTTGAGGTCGCCGTTGTTGTTACGTTGGAAGTAAGCGGCCGGCATCGACTGGAAGATGGCGTTGTGTTCGCTGTCGATCGGCAGCAGCGTCGCGTTGTGGTCGCGTACCGCCTGCATGAAAAACTGGCCGGCCATCACCAGCGTTTCCTTGTTGGCCAGCAGCACGCGCTTGCCGGTGCGGGCGGCGGCGAGCGCCGGACGTAAACCGGCGGCGCCGACGATGGCGGCCATCACGCTATCGACTTCCGGCAGGCTGGCAACGAATTCCAGCGCCTCCATGCCGACCAGAACTTCGGTATCTGTCCCCGCGAGCAGGGCTTGCAAGGCCTGCGCCTTGGCGGCATCCAGCACCACGGCATAACGCGGATGGAATTGGCGGCATTGCTGCGCCAGTTTTTCGATCTGGTTCTGGCCGCTGAGGGCGATGACGCGGAATTTTTCCGGGTGGCGCGCGACGACATCGAGCGTGTTGACGCCGATGCTGCCGGTGGCGCCCAGAACCGTCAGTGATTGCATGGTCATTTCAGCAAAATCCAGAACAGCGTTGCGGCGGGCAGAACGGCGGTCAGGCTATCTATACGGTCGAGAATGCCACCGTGACCCGGCAGCAGATTACCGCTGTCCTTGATGCCGGCCTGACGCTTGAGCGTGCTTTCGAACAGGTCGCCCAGCACGGAAAGCCCGAACAGCATCCAGAACACCGCCAGCACTTGCGGCAGACATTGCAGCTTGATGGTCGCGGGCGCGAAGAAATGCAACAGCAGCGCATACAGCGTGACGGCCAGCCAGGCGCCAATCGCGCCTTCCCAGGTTTTGCCTGGGCTGATGCTGGGGGCCAGCTTGTGCTTGCCGAAGGCGCGACCGGAGAAATAGGCCGCGCTATCGGCAATCACCACGACGCCGACCACGACCAGCAGCAAATCCGGGCTGAGGTTGCGCAGCGCGACCAGGCCGAGATGGGTGGGGATGAGTACGATGGCACCAAGCATGAGATGCAGCGTAGCCGGGCGCACCCTTGCCCCGCGCGATAGCAGGGTAGGCGCCAGCAACCAGAAGGCGAGGGCAGGGTAGAACGGCTCGGCAAACGGTTGGGAAAGCGCGGGCGCGGCGATGACCAGTCCGGTGCTGATCGCACCGATCAGGATGGCGTAGAACAAGCCCGCGGTTTTGCCCAGCCCGGCCATTCCAGCCCACTCCCGGGCGGCCAGTACCGCCACCACGCCGGTCAGGCCCGTCCAGAACGAGGTTGGCGCCCAGTAGATCGCTGCCAGGAAGCCGGCGATCAAGAGGGCCGCGGTAGCAATGCGCGTTTGAAGCGCGGATTTATTACTCAAAGCACTAGCGCTCAAGAAGTTGCTCGCTGGTGCGACCGAAACGGCGCTCACGTTTACGGTAAGACGCAATCGCCAGGTCGAGCGCTGCGGCATCGAAATCCGGCCACAGCGTGTCGGTGAAATACAGCTCGGAATACGCCAGTTGCCAGAGCAGGAAATTGCTGATGCGCTGTTCGCCGCCGGTGCGTATGAACAGATCCGGCTCCGGTGCGTAGGGCATGGTGAGATAGGCGGCCAGCGCTTCCTCGGTAAGCTCGCCGGCCTCCGGATTGTCGCGCCGCCAGTTATTGACGGCGTTGAGTATGTCCCAGCGGCCGCCATAGTTGGCGCAGATAGTCAGCGTGAGGCGGGTGTTTTCCAGCGTGCGCGCTTCGCCTTGTGCGATCAGTTCGCGCAAACGCGTATCGAAGCGGCCGAGGTCGCCGACCACTTTCAGGCAGACGCCATTGCGATGCATGCGGGTGACTTCCCGTTCCAGCGCCATGACGAAGAGTTCCATCAAACGGCTTACTTCATCCTGCGGCCGTCGCCAGTTTTCCGAACTGAAGGCGAATAAGGTCAGGTATTCGACACCGCGTTCGATGCAGGCTTCAACGATGTCTCGCACCCGATCGACGCCTTGGGCGTGACCGGCGACGCGCGGCAAAAAACGTTTCTTCGCCCAGCGGCCGTTACCGTCCATGATGATCGCGACATGGCGCGGGACTTCAATGGAATCAGGAACTTCCGATGTAGAGCTAAAGAATCGCTTGATCATGATGGGTTTATCGATGCCTGAATTCTCAGACGGCCATCAGATCCTTTTCCTTGTCGGCCAGATGCTTTTCCTGCTCGGCGATGTGCTTGTCGGTGAGTTTCTGGATGTCATCCGCGGCACGCCGTTCATCGTCCTCGCTGATTTCCTTGTTTTTCAGGAGTTCTTTCAGATGGGCGATGGCGTCGCGGCGAATATTGCGCACCGCGACCTTGCCGTTTTCCGCTTCGCCACGCACCAGTTTGACCAGTTCCCGGCGGCGTTCCTCAGTCAACGGCGGCATCGGTACGCGAATGATTTCACCCATATTGGCGGGGTTGAGGCCCAGATCGGCATCGCGAATGGCTTTTTCGACCTTGCCGAGCATGTTCTTTTCCCAGGTCTGCACGCCGATGGTGTGGGCGTCGATCACCGTCAGGTTGGCAACCTGAGTGATCAGCGTCGGCGTGCCGTAATAATCGACCTTGACGTGCTCCAGGATGCCCGTCGTGGCGCGACCGGTGCGCACCTTGCCAAAGTCCGCCTTGAGCGACTCAACGGATTTTTTCATCTTGTCTTCAGCGGATTTCTTGATCTCGGCAATCATGGCTAACTCCTCTTTACAGTACGACTCGGGTGCCTTCCGGCTCGCCCAGCACGACGCGCTTCAACGCGCCCGGCTTGAAGATGCTGAACACGCAGAGCGGAAGTTTCTGCTCGCGGCAGAGCGCGAAGGCCGCGGTATCCAGGACCCCCAGATTTTTCGCGATGGCTTCGTCGAAACTCAGTTGCTCGTAGCGGGTGGCGGTCGGGTCTTTCTTCGGGTCGGCGGTGTAGACGCCATCCACTTTGGTGGCCTTCAGCATCAGGTCGGCGCCGATTTCCGCACCGCGCAGCGCGGAGGCGGTATCCGTGGTGAAGAAAGGATTGCCGGTGCCGCCGCCGAAAATCACGACACGACCGGCTTGCAGATGACGCACCGCGCTGTCGCGCTCGAACGGCTCGCCGACATGGGCGATGGTCACCGCGGTTTGCATGCGCGCTTCGACGCCGGCCGCCATCAGGCCATCTTTCAGCGCCAGCGCGTTCATGACGGTGGCCAGCATGCCCATGCTGTCGGCGGTGGCGCGGTCCATGCCGGAGAGCGCCCCGGTAGCGCCGCGGAACAGGTTGCCGCCGCCCACGACTATCGCGACCTGCACGCCCAGATCGGCCACTTCCTTGATCTGAGCGACCATGCCGGTCATCGTCTCGGCGTGATAGCCAAAGGCATCCGGTCCCATCAGGGCTTCGCCGGAAAGCTTCAACAAAATGCGCTTGCACGGGGTGACCATCTGGGCCATGTGGCTTAAACCTTGGCGGCGGCGGCCACTTCAGCGGCGAAGTCGGTGACTTTCTTCTCGATGCCTTCGCCGACGATGAACATGGCGAAACCGTGGCACTGCGAAGCCTTCGACTTCAACACCTGTTCGACCGTCTGCTTGTCGTCCTTGACGAAAGGCTGCGACAGCAAAGTCACTTCCTTGAGGAACTTCTGCACGGTGCCGTCGGCGATTTTTTCCAGCATGGCTTCCGGCTTGCCGGCTTCCTTGGCCTTCTCGATGGCGACGCGGCGCTCGGTGTCGATCAAATCTTGCGAAACACCGGAGGCATCCAGAGACTTGGGCTTGGACGCGGCGATGTGCATGGCGATGTCACGCGCGATGGCTTCGTCGCCGCTGACGTCGACCAGCACGCCAATTTTGCTGCCGTGGATGTAGCTGGCGAACTTGCCTTGACCGCTCAAGCGGACAAAACGGCGAATGGACATGTTCTCGCCCATCTTGCCGACCAGTTCGGTGCGCGCTTCTTCGACAGTCTTGCCGGCGTAGGGCAGGGCGGAAATGGCGGCGACGTCGGCCGGGTTCTGGTCGATGATCATCTGGGCCAGCGCTTTGGAAAAGGCCAGGAAATCGTCGTTCTTGGCGACGAAGTCGGTTTCGCAGTTCACTTCCAGCATCGCGGCGGTTTTGCCGTCGGCGCTGATATTGATGGCGACCACGCCTTCAGCGGCAACGCGGCCGGCGCTCTTGGCAGCCTTGTTGCCGAAGCGCACGCGCAGGATTTCTTCGGCCTTCTGCATGTCGCCAACGGCTTCAGTCAGCGCTTTCTTGCAGTCCATCATGGGGGCGTCGGTGCGCTCGCGCAGTTCCTTGACCATGGATGCGGTGATTTCTGCCATTTGTTTCTCCTGAACAGTTCTTTATCGAAAAAACGCCCCGGTGAGCGGGGCGTCGTGAATCTAGATAACCAGACAGCGCGGGCATGAAGAGCTATGCCCGGTTAAAGCCCGAAGCGGGCTCAAAGCGTCAGCATCAGTCCGCGCCGGCTTCATTAACTTCAACGTATTCGTCCTGGACGGCCGCGACCATCTCTTCGATGACCATGGTTTTGCCTTCCAGAATTGCGTCGGCGAGGCCGCGTGCATAGAGACGGATAGCGCGGTTGGAGTCGTCGTTGCCGGGGATGACGTAATCGATGCCGAGCGGGGAATTATTGGTATCGACGACGCCGATCACCGGAATGCCCAGTTTGTTGGCTTCGGTAATGGCGATCTTCTGGTAGCCGACGTCCATGACAAACAGCGCGTCCGGCAGGCGATCCATCTCGCGGATGCCGCCCAGGCTCTGCGCCAGCTTGTCGAATTCGCGTTGCACGCGCAGGATTTCTTTCTTGGAAATCGCACCCGGCTCAGCCAGTTGCGCTTCGATGTCCTTCATCCGCTTGACCGACTGCTTGACCGTCTTGAAGTTGGTCAGCATGCCGCCCAGCCAGCGATGGGAAATCCAGGGCATATCGCAACGAGCAGCCTCTTCAGCCATGATCTCGCGCGCCTGGCGCTTGGTGCCGACGAACAGGATGGAGCCTTTGTTGGACGACAGACGGCGCGCAAACGTGGCGGCGTCGTTGAACAACGGCAGGGTCTTTTCCAGGTTGATGATGTGGATTTTGTTGCGGTGACCGAAGATGTACTGCGCCATCTTCGGGTTCCAGTAACGGGTCTGGTGGCCGAAATGCACACCGGCCTCAAGCATTTGACGCATGGTTACGGACATAAAAACTCCTTGGTTAAGGTTAAGCCTCCATCCGCCGAGAACCCCGCGAGTCCGTGCGGGGCACCTTAACTGGTGCGGATGTGTGGATTTGTGAACTTACGTATTTCGCCGGCCCGACTCCATGTCGGGCGCAAAGCGGCGCGCATTCTAGCAGAGTCTTCTGCTGCCATGGTATTGACTTGAATTGGCGGCATATTCGCCCAGCCAATATAGCAGCCTGTCGGACTTTGGAATCGTCGGCTGCGAAGCGACCGCAGCGGCCCATTTTTGGCTACGCCGAAACTTCGCAAGCTCGTTTTCACCGGCTTTTTGGCCCATAGCTGTAGGTTGGGCAAAGCGAAGCGTGCCCAACAGCGCGCCGGTTCGTTGGGCACGCTTCGCTTTGCCCAACCTACGTCACTACCGGTAGTGCCCAACCTGCGCCAACGCACTGAACGGGGCGATTGATCTCAAAACCGCTCATTCCCGCGTAAATACCGCCACTGCCCGGGCGGCAGTTTGCCCATCGAGACGCCGCCGAGACGGATGCGTTTCATCGACAGCACTTGCAGGCCGACGGCTTCGCATAGGTGGGTGATTTGTCCGGGTCTGGCGCCCTTTAGCGCGATACGCAAACGGGTTTCGTTTTGCCGGCTGACCTTGATGGACGTTGGGGTGCGGTTCAGAAAAGGGATGCCACGATTCAGTCGTTTGAGTCCGTCCGGAGTCAGTTCGCCGGCGACTTCGACGACGATTTCGTGTTCCACCATCGCGGCATCATCGGTCAGCTTGCGCACGATGCGCCAGTCCTGGCTGTATACGGTGAGGCCGCTGGCGGTGGTCTCCAGCGGCACGCAGGCGGTGAGCTGGGCGAAGTGCATTTTCAGCGGACGCGTAGTGGGCAAGACCGCGCGCGCAACAAAGCTGGGGTCAGTTTCCGCCCATAAGGTGTCGGTGTTGAGCAGGTGTGCGGCGGCGTATTCGCTGTCGCCTTGCCCGGTGTCGTTTTGACCTGTGTGATAGCCGGGCGGTTTATGCAGCAGCAGGGTGACGGGTTCGGCCTGGGCGGGGTTGGCCTTGGGGGCGATTTCGATGTGCTGATCGGCGACGCGGAACTGCGGTTCTTCGATGACGATGCCATCCACCTGCACCCAGCCGCCGGTGATGATCTGCTCGGCCTCGCGACGCGAGCAGGCGCGTAGTTCGGCAACGCGTTTGGCCAGGCGGATGGAATCGGTCATGTCGTTTGGGGCGGGGCGGGCGGAGGGGCCGCGAGTTTACCGCCGTGCGGCTTGATAAGACCTGCTCAAATGCGCGCCATCGAAACCGGTATCCGCTGTGCGCCGAATGGCGACTCAAAGTGACTAAAACGGCCGGCGATGGCGTGGCCGCAGTGCGGACAGTGGCCAGTGTCGTCGAGGTGGTAGGCGGGGATTTCGTACCAGTCGCGCACCACCAAGGCGGCTTTGCAATTGGGGCAGAAGGTCGTGCCGCCATCGGTATCGTGGATGTTGCCGGTGTAGACATAGTGCAGGCCGGCATCGAGGGCGATTTTTCGGGCGCGTTGCAGGGTGGCTGGCGGGGTTGGCGGCAGGTTGTCGAGCTTCCAGTCGGGATGGAAGGCGGTGAAGTGCAACGGCACATCCGGGCCGAGTTTGCGGGCTATCCAGTCCACCAGGGCGTGGATTTCCGCTTCGCTGTCGTTCAGGGTGGGGATCAGCAGCGTGGTGATCTCGAACCAGGTTTGGGTTTCGCGCTTCAGATAAATCAGCGTGTCGAGAATGGGCTGCAACTGGCCGGCGCAATATTTGACATAAAAATCGTTCGTGAAACCTTTCAGGTCGACATTGGCGGCGTCCATCGCGGCGTAGAACTCGACCGCCGGCGCCTTATGAATGTAGCCGGCGGTGACGGCGACGGTCTTGATGCCGCGTTGGTGGCAGGCGGCGGCGGTATCGAGCGCATATTCGGCAAAGATGACCGGGTCGTTGTAGGTGAAGGCGACGCTCTTGCAGCCCAGCTTGTCGGCGATTTCCGCGATCTTCTCCGGGCTGGCGGATTCCATCAGCCGGTCCATGTCCTTCGATTTGGAAATGTCCCAGTTCTGGCAGAACTTGCAGGCCAGGTTGCAGCCGGCGGTGCCGAAGGAGAGCACCGAACTGCCGGGATAGAAGTGGTTGAGCGGCTTCTTCTCGATCGGGTCGATGCAAAAACCGGAACTGCGGCCGTAGGTGGTGAGCACCATCTGGCCGCCTTGCATCTTGCGCACGAAGCAGGCGCCGCGTTGGCCTTCGTGCAGCTTGCAGTCGCGCGGACACAGGTCGCATTGAATGCGGCCGTCGTCGAGCGCGTGCCACCAGCGCGCGGGGAAATCGCTTTCAGGCAAGTGCATGCTCGGGTTCATCGTTCCTTCTCCTTGAATTTTTCGACCTGATAACGCGACAGGCGCAGGTCATCCGCCCAGAAGTCCGCCGCCAATCCGGCTTTGCGCTTCAGGTTCGCCATGAATTGGCGCGCTTCGGGCAGTTGTTCCCACACTTGCGGCAGGAAGGTGGCGCGATGCCAGCCGTGTTCGAAAATTACGCCGTCGATGCCGGGGCGTAGTTGCGCCAGAGCATCGGCCTCGCTGGTAAATCGCATCGGTTCGGCGGACGACAAGATCGAGACTTCGACCCGCGTACCGGGTAGTTCGTCGCGGCTCATGGGCGGAAAGCGCGGGTCTTTGAAGGCGGCGGCGCGGGCATTGGCTTGCAGGTCGTCGATCAGGGCGCGATGCGCTTCCAGGCTGCCGATGCAGCCGCGTAACTCGCTTTGACCACCCTCACCCTTTTGAGTCAGCGTGACGAAGACTGCACCCGGTTCATCCAACCAATCCGGATGCGGCAAGTCAGCGGCCGGCTCACCGAATTCATGCGCAATGGCGTTGCGTGCCAGCGCGGTGAGGAGACGGCCTTGTTCAGGGGTGTGCGAGTTCATGTTCAGGCTCCACTAAAGCAAATGCGGCATAGCCGACGACCCGGCTGTGATCGCCGGCGGTATCGCCGGAATTGCGGATATCGAGTAGATGCGGAACGAGACCACGTTGCTTGGCGACAAGCATCAGCCCGTTGATCGGGTGGGCGCCGCAGGCTTGTTCACCGACCAGATAGCTATCCAGATTGAGGATGGCGCTGGCGGTGGTGGCGTCGACGCGTTTGGCTTCGGCATAGGGCAGAAAGTGCGACAGATCGGAACTGACCACGATCAGCGTTTCGTTGCCGCCCCACAACCGGTCGAGTACCTCGGCGACTTCTTCCGCTGTTGCGCCGCCCACCGCCAGCGGAATCAGCGAGAAATCCGCCAGCACGGTCTGCAGGAAGGGCAGATGCACCTCCAGTGAATGCTCTTCTGCATGCGCCGCAGGCGAAACGCTGACTTGCGGAAAATCGGCAATCGAGGCAATGCCGGCTTGATCGAGCGGCACCTGGCCCAACGGCGTCTCGAACGCGGCGACTCCTGTTGGAGGCAACCCCGGTAATGCCAGCCCCGGCACCCAGACGCGATGCACCGGCCCCAGCAACACCACGCGTCGGATCAGCGCGCGCAAAGGTTTCAGCAGTGCGTAACCGGATGCGGCGATGGGGCCGGAATAGACATAGCCGGCATGCGGCACGATCAGCGCTTTCGGCCGTAGCCGGGCAGGTTTGGCTGCATCAAAACATTCCACAAGCATCCGGCGCAGCGCATCGGGATGCGCCGGATAAAACGCGCCGGCTACAGCGGCAGGGCGGATATTCAGCATGGAACGCTCCAAAGAAAAACAACATCGTCAATTAGAATCTAGGGCACTTCCGCCTGCTTACAAGTCCCCCGTACAAGTCATGCCTCGACACTTCGCTTTGCTGCCCGCCGCCGGCATTGGCGCCCGCATGGGGGGCGCGCATCCCAAGCAATATCTGGCTATCCACGGCCGCCCGATGATCTGGCACGCCATCCGCGCGTTTGAGCTGCACGCGGCCATCGCTCGAATCTACGTGGTGATTTCGCCGCAGGACGGCTGCTGGGACAGCTACGACTGGTCGGCCTTCACCAAGCTGGACGTGTTGCGCTGCGGTGGCGCGACGCGGGCGGAAAGCGTGCTCAACGGCCTGCGCGCCTGCGCCGACGCTGTTGCCGGGTTTGCCAACTGCGACGACTGGATGCTGGTGCACGACGCCGCCCGGCCCTGTCTCTCGCAAGAACTGCTGGGCAAATTGCTGGCCGAATTGGAAATCGACCCGGTCGGCGGCATTCTGGCCGCGCCGGTGGCGGATACCCTGAAACGGCAAAGCGCCGATGGCCGCATCGCCGAAACGGTACCGCGTGCCGGCCTTTGGGGCGCACAGACGCCGCAGATGTTTCGCCACGCCATGTTGCTGCAGGCGCTGGAAAAAGTCGGCAGCGAAGTCACCGACGAAGCGTCAGCCATCGAAGCGCTGGGCCTGGCGCCGAAACTGGTCGAGAGCGATCTCACCAATCTGAAGGTGACCTACCCACGCGATCTTGATGTGGCGGCGTGCTCCTTGCGCGGCCAAGGCGCCGAAAAAGAGTAAATTGGCGATTCGTTGGCGCTTTTGGTGGTCGCAATCGGGCCTGGTATAAAAAGACTAGAAGAACGGTTAAAGTTTTCTTGCGACCGGCCGTAATCAGGTTGGAATCAGGTTTATGGACCTGTTCTGGAGGCAGAAGACCTCTACCAATCAACCCTAGAAAAGGAGTTTCATCATGGCAATCGGCGAAATCGGCCTAACCTCTTCAATGCGATCCAACCTGGTCAGTCTGCAAACGACTGCCCGGCTGCTGGGTTCTACCGAAGAAAAACTTGCTACCGGCAAGCGTGTCAACACGGCAGTTGATAGTCCTGCCAGCTTTTTCGCGGCGCAGGGTCACACCACACGCGCCAACCAGTTGAACGGCCTCAAGGACAACATCAATGAAGCCATTCAAACGGTCAAGGCGGCTGACTCGGGCATCAAAGGCGTGCTGAGCACCATTGAGGCGTTGCGCGGTGTTCTTACGCAAGCGCGCTCGGCCATCAACGACACGGTCAACAGCGCGACGATACTGGCGGGGGCTGCCGCAGGCGGCGCCAGCGGTCTGACCGGGCAATACAACCGCCTGATCGGGCAGTTGAACAACCTGGTGACGGACTCCAGCTACAAAGGCACCAACTTCCTGACCAGCGGTAGTGTCACCTTGACCGTCAACTTCAACGAGAACTCTTCGACCTCGATCGTGATGTCCGGCTTCAACTCCGGCGCCAGCGGCCTGGCTATTTCCGGCGGCGGCACCACGCTTACCGTGGCGAGCACGACTGGCAACATTACTTCAGCCAATATGGATACTACGGCTGAGATTGATCTTGCAGAGGCTACGTTGAACACGGCCATCTCCACCCTGCAAACCAGGGCATCCGAGTTGTCTGCCAACTTGAGCGTGCTTACTGCGCGTCAGACCTTCATCGGTGAAATGGTGAACACGCTGATAATTGGTGCAACCAAGTTGACGGAGGCTGACACCAATGAGGAGGGCGCTAACTTGCTCTCGCTGCAAACCAAGCAGCAGTTGGGGACTACTGCACTGAGTATCTCCTCGCAAGCTGAACAGTCGATTCTGAGGTTGTTCTAATTCTAGGGATGCTTGGTAACTTGACTCGCGTGGACCTTCGGGTTCGCGTGGGGGGAGGGTGAAAAATGGTCACTGAAATTTCAGGGGCTGGTCTTGGTCACTCAGTAGTCGGTCAGTTGGGTGCAACAGCGTCGCAGCGTGTCGGCACTCCCTTGCGTCCGGAATTTTCCGGTGCGCGAGCGGGTGTTGTCACGAATGACGAGTCCCAATCCGCTTCTACACAGGTGTCCGGGGTGTACGCCAAGTTGCTGGCGGGGCAAGACTCGCTTGGCAAGGCGGCGGCAGTGGTGCGCGAGGTCGGCGCTACAGTAGAGAAGGCAGATAAGCTGTTGAGCAAGATGGAGGAAGATCTGGGTACGGTGGTGAAAATTTATCCGCCCTATCCGATCGACAATCCAGAACGGATTTCATTGCTCAACAACTTTGGCGGACTGCGCAGGCAGATCGATGCGCTAACGTTTCCTCCACCGGAGACGCTGGAGGAATTGGGACGCTTGCTCAACACGCCGGAAGATGCCAATGCCAAGAATGCTGGCAATGCTGAACAGGTATCTGCGGTTTCGCTGATCAAGGAGCCGATGTGGGATATTCCCTCATTGGATCCTTTGGCGGCGAGCGATGCCGCAGTGAGCGAAGCATTCGATCAGGTCAAATCCATGCGTTCGGTCCTGGAGGATTTGCAAGTCGGGATGTGGAAAGACGTGATCAGTTTTGTGCAGCAGGCAGATTCGTCTGAAGTGCAGAACGAGGCTAGCGGAACTCGCGAGCAACTTGCTGATCTGGCAGTCCGTGGCGAGAAGGGTATCGGTAGCAATGCCGGCCAACTCGCACTGGCAGTGGAGTCGAAGTAACCGTAGTGATGGGCCTAGATGCCGCTTAAACTCGATCTGCGGCCCCACGAGAAAATATTTCTCGGCGGGGCCGTCCTCGTTAATGGTGGCAGTCGCTGCCAGTTGGCTGTCCTGAACGATGTCCCGGTGCTGCGTGAGAAAGACATCCTGAAGGAAGAAGATGCCGATACGCCCTGTAAACGGATTTATCTGGCGGTCCAGTTGATGTACATGGACACGCTCAATCTGACGCGTTATCACCAGTATTACTGGGAGCAAGTCAGGTCGGTGCTCCAGGTGGCGCCCAGCACCGTCGATCTTATCGGCCAGGTGAGCGAATTTGTGCTGAACGGGCAGTATTACCAGGCGCTGAAAGCTGCGCGTGAATTGATTCGTTACGAACAGGAGTTGGTCAGTCATGCCCGCAAACCCGCTTGAAGCGTACCGCAACGTTGAAAAAGCCACGCTCTCGCAACGTGATATCGAAGCGACCGTGCTGACCAAGGCGGCGACTCAGTTGCAGTCCCTCAAGGAAAACTGGACACGGGAAAATCACGACGCACAGCTCGAAGACGCCCTGAATTACAACCAGCGAGTCTGGACGTTCTTTCAGGCGGAACTGTCGATGGAAGACAACCCGTTACCGGAAGAAATCAAGCGCAATCTGTTGTCGCTAAGTGTTTTCGTAGATCGCCGCTCCTTTGAAGTGCTGGCCTACCCGGCTCCCGAAAAGCTCGATGTTCTGATCAACATCAATCTGAATGTGGCGGCGGGATTGCGCGGCGACGCAGGCTAAGGTAAACCGCCAGTCCAAGTTCAACTACACCGCATTCCGGCTGCCAGATGTTCAACGATAAATCCATACTGGTGACCGGCGGGACAGGGTCATTCGGCAAGCTTTACATCCATACCCTGCTCGCGCGTTATCGGCCACGCAGGCTCATCGTCTATTCGCGGGACGAACTCAAGCAGTTCGAAATGCAGCAGGAGTTCAACGCACCCTGCATGCGTTATTTCATCGGTGATGTGCGCGACGGCGAGCGTCTGGCGCAAGCGATGAACGGAGTCGATTTCGTCATCCATGCGGCTGCGCTGAAGCAGGTGCCGGCTGCCGAATACAACCCGATGGAGTGCATCAAGACCAATATTCACGGCGCCGAGAATGTCATCAAGGCTGCGCTGTCGAATAACGTCGACAAGGTCATCGCCCTGTCCACCGACAAGGCAGCCAATCCCATCAATCTCTATGGCGCCACCAAGCTCGCCTCGGACAAACTGTTTGTCGCCGCCAACAACATGGCCGGCAGTTCGCGCACCCGCTTTGCCGTGGTGCGTTATGGCAACGTGGTCGGCTCCCGCGGTTCCGTGGTGCCGTTCTTCGCCAAGCTAATCGCCGACGGCGCGGACAGCCTGCCGATCACCGACCCGCGCATGACCCGTTTCTGGATCACCCTGCAGGAAGGCGTGGATTTCGTGCTGAACAATTTCCAGCGCATGCACGGCGGCGAAATCTTCGTGCCGCGCATCCCGTCCATTCGAATCACCGATCTGGCGGCCGCGATGGCGCCGCTTCTGGCCACGCATGTGGTCGGCATCCGTCCGGGCGAAAAACTGCATGAAATCATGTGCCCGGCGGACGACTCGCATCTCACCCTGGAGTTCGTGGACCATTTCGTCATCCAGCCATCCATACGCTTCATCGACATGGAACTGGATTACCGCCATAACGGGCTCGGCGAGGAGGGCAACCCGGTGCCGCAGGGATTCGAATACAACTCGGGCAGCAATCCGCATTTGCTCGACGCCGAAGGGATACGCCAGTTCAATCTGCGGGCCGGAATGTGATTCCTAGCGTGATCCCGATTGTGATTCCTTATGGTTGCCAGGACATTCGTGATGAGGATGTGGCGGCAGTTGAAGCGGTATTGCGTTCCAAATGGTTGACCCAAGGGCCGGCGGTTCCCCGCTTCGAGGAAGCCGTCGCCGCGCATTGCGGGGCGAGCCATGCAGTCGCCGCGAACAACGCCACTTCCGTACTGCACCTGGCCTGCATGGCGCTCGACCTCAAGCCGGGCGACTCCCTCTGGACTACGCCCAATACCTTCGTCGCTTCCGCCAACTGTGGCCGCTACTGTGGCGCCTCGGTGGATTTCGTGGACATCGACCGCGACAGCCTCAACCTCGACCCTATCGCACTGGCCGCAAAACTGGAGCAGGCGGATAAGGCCGGAAAACTGCCCAAGGTCGTGGTCGCGGTGGATTTCGCCGGTCAGAGTTGCGACATGACAGCCATCTGCGCGCTGGCTGACCGCTATGGTTTTCGCATCATCGAGGACGCCTCGCATGCCATCGGCGGTCGCTATCAAGGTCAGCCCATCGGCAATGGACGCTACGCCGACGTCACCGTGTTCAGCTTTCATCCGGTCAAGATCATCACCACTGGCGAGGGCGGCATGGCGCTGAGTAACAACGCCGAACTGGCCGTACACATGGCGCGTCTGCGCAGCCACGGCATCCGTCAGAACGCGGCGATCCAAGCTGCGGAAGGCCCCTGGTATTACGAACAGATCGAACTCGGCTTCAACTACCGCATGACCGACATACAGGCCGCGCTCGGCCTCTCGCAACTGGCGCGGCTGGATGACTACGTGGCCGCCCGTCGCCGCCTCGCCGACCGCTACGACGCCTTGCTTGCCGATCTGCCATTAACAACGCCCTGGCGCGACCCGGTAACGGCCAGCGCCTGGCACCTCTACGTCGTGCAGTTGCATGATGCCAGTTGCCGCCGAGCCGTATTCGAGCGCCTGCGCGCCGCCGGCATCGGCGTCAACGTCCATTACATTCCGGTGCATTTGCAGCCGGATTACCGGCGCCTGGGTTTCGTGCCTGGCGATTTCCCAGTCGCCGAGAACTACTACACCCGCGCCATCACTTTGCCGCTCTATCCTGGCCTGAGCGATGCCGAACAAGACCAGGTGGTGGCGGCGCTGCGCGAGGCATTGGCATGAAGCTGTGCGTGATCCCGGCGCGCGGTGGCAGCAAACGTATCCCGCGCAAGAACATCCGCCTGTTCGCCGGCCGCCCGATCATCGCCTGGTCCATTCAGGCCGCGTTGGAGACCGGCTTGTTCGACCGGGTCATGGTGTCCACCGATGATGCAGAGATTGCTGAAGTGGCACGCGCCCACGGTGCCGAAATCCCTTTCCTGCGCCCCCGTGAACTGGCTGATGACCACACCGGCACCAACGCTGTGGTCAAGCAGGCTATCCACTGGCATAACGCGCAGGGCATGCCGGTGGAGTTCGCCTGCTGCCTGTATGCCACCGCCCCCTTCGTTCGGGCAAACGACTTGCGCGAGGGCCATGACCGTCTGCTCGCCTCCGGCAAATCCTTCGTGTTCTCGGTCACCAGTTTTCCCTTTCCCATCCAGCGCGCCCTACGGCTCAACGCACAGGGCGAGGTGGAGGCGATGTACCCGGAATATCGCGCCACCCGCTCGCAAGACCTGGCGCCGGCCTGGCACGACGCCGGCCAGTTCTACTGGGGGCGGGCGAGCGCGTTCCTGAACGACGAAACGCTGTTCTCGCCAGCGTCGCTGCCGCTGATCCTGCCGCGTTACCGGGTGCAGGACATCGACAGCGAGGAAGACTGGCTGCGTGCAGAGTTGATGTTTTCCGCACTGCATACAAGCGAGGCGGGCGGCGCATGAAGGTCGCCTTTCGCGCCGATGCCTCCGTCCAGATTGGCGCCGGCCATGTCATGCGCTGCCTGACCCTGGCCGACGCCTTGCGCGCGCAGGGCGCGCAGACGCAATTCCTCTGTCGGCGGCTGCCCGGCCATCTGGGCGGCCTGATTCTTGCGCGCGAGCATGCGCTCGCTTGGCTGCCGGACTCGGCTTCAGATGCCGAGGCCAGCTACGCAGTGATCGCTGCAGAGGCGCCGCATGACTGGCTGGTGGTCGACCACTATGCCCTCGGCGCCGAGTGGGAACGGGCGCAACGCAGCCTGGTGAAAAACATTCTGGCGATCGACGACCTTGCCGATCGGGCACACGACTGCGATCTCCTGCTCGACCAGAACCTGCAGGAAGCGGGCCGTTATGACGCTCGCCTGCCTGCCGATTGCCGCCTGCTGATCGGCCCCCGATACGCACTCCTGCGCCCGCAGTTCGCGGCGGCCCGTCGGCATCAGGTGGCCCGCACTGGCCGGGTGCGCCGGCTCCTGGTCTTCTTTGGCGGTGCAGATGCCGGTGGCGAGACCCTCAAGGCATTGGCCGCCCTCGAACTGCTCGGGCGGAACGACCTGGAAGTGGATGTCGTGATCGGCCAGGCCAATCCGCACCATGCCGCCATCGCAGCGGCCTGCCGCGCGCTGCCCGGAGCAGTGCTGCAGCGGCAGGTCGAAGACATGGCAACGCTGATGGCGGCGGCCGACCTGTTTCTCGGTGCCGGTGGCGGTTCTTCCTGGGAACGCTGTTGCCTGGGATTGCCCGCGCTGGTGGTGGCCACTGCGGACAACCAGGTCGAGCAATCCGTCATGCTTGCGCAAGCCGGTGCGCAGTGCTATCTCGGCCCGGCCGCGTCCGTCGACATCGGCCGCTGGGCGCGTACCCTGGCCTGCGTCCTGGAGATGCCGCACTGGCTGATCCACATGGCGCGCCAGGGATCAAATCTGGTCGATGGCAAGGGGGCGGAGCGGGTCGCCAATTATCTGCTGGCCGAACTGATCGACCTGCGCCAGGCCACTGTCGGCGATAGCGCGGCGCTGCATGCCTGGCGTAATCACCCGGACACGCGGCGTCACGCCTTCGATCCGGCTGAGATCGCGTGTGAAACGCATGAACGCTGGCTCGCGAAAGTATTGGCCGATCCCGACTGCGAGTTGTTGATCGCCGAATCGGGTGGCGCGGCGGTAGGTGTCTTGCGTTTCGACATCTCAGCCGGTCGTACCCTGGTCTCCATCTACCTGGTACCCGGACTCGCTGGGCAGGGGTGGGGCGTGCGCCTGCTTCTGGCCGGCGAAAACTGGCTGCGTCGCCAGCGTGCCGATGTGCGCGTGCTGGAGGCCGATGTCAGCGCCGGCAACCTCGCCTCCTCCCGAGCTTTTCAAGCGGCGGGGTTCGTCCCCAGCCAATCTCGCTTCAGAAAGGACGTTCATGGCAGCCACTGAAATCCGGATTGCCGGTCGCGTCATCGGCCCCGGCCAGCCCCCCTTCCTGATCGCCGAGATGTCCGGCAACCACAACCAGTCGCTGGAGCGGGCGCTGGCCATTGTCGAAGCAGCGGCGCGTGCCGGCGCGCACGCACTGAAGATACAGACCTATACCGCCGACACCATGACGCTGGACCTCGATGCGGGCGAATTCCATGTCGAGCATCCCTTGTGGGGCGGGCAATCGCTGCATGCGCTGTATCAACAGGCCTACACCCCGTGGGAATGGCACCGGCCGATTTTCGAACGGGCGCGGGCGTTGGGCATGCTGGCGTTTTCCACGCCATTCGACGAAACCGCCGTCGATTTTCTGGAAGAACTGGATGTTCCCGCCTACAAGATCGCCTCGTTCGAGAACACCGACCTGCCCTTGATCCGCAAAGTGGCGGCCACCGGCAAGCCGATGATCATCTCCACCGGCATGGCCACGGTGGCGGAACTGGACGAGAGCGTGCGCGCCGCCCGTGCGGCCGGCTGCCGCGAGCTGGTGCTGCTCAAATGCACCAGCACCTACCCGGCCACGCCGGAGAATTCCAACCTGCTCACCCTTCCCCACCTGCGCGCGCTGTTCGGCTGCGAGGTCGGGCTATCCGACCACACGATGGGGGTTGGCGTCAGCGTCGCCAGCGTCGCCCTGGGCGCCACGGTGATCGAAAAACATTTCACGCTACGCCGTGCCGATGGCGGCGTGGACTCGGCGTTTTCGCTGGAGCCGGAAGAATTCGCGCAACTGCGGCTGGAAAGCGAGCGTGCCTGGGCTGCATTGGGTCAGGTGTGCTATGGCCCCAGCGAAGCGGAGAAGAATTCTCTGGTGTTCCGCCGTTCGCTCTATGTGGTGGCCGACCTGCATGCCGGCGATGTCTTGAGCCCGGCCAATCTGCGCGCCATCCGCCCCGGTTATGGCCTGGCGCCGGGCCATTACGACACGCTGATCGGCAAGCGTGTGGGGCGAGATATCCCGCGTGGAACGCCGATGTCCTGGGATTTGTTGGGTTAACCAGAAACAAAGCAAGGAACAAAGATGGAACGAGACCTGATCGACTGGAAATCTGATGCCTGGAAGAACCCGGACATGGTGGCGTGGTATCACCGGCGCATGGTGGAGAACCGTGGCACCAGTCGGCTGAAGAACCAGGTCGAGGTCGATCTGTGCGCGCGTTATGCGGTGGGTCCAAAAGTGCTCGATGTCGGCATCGGCACCGGGCGAGGTTCTTTGCCGCTGGCGCAGGCCGGGCTTGAAGTGACTGGCGTGGACAGTTCCCAGGCGATGCTGGAGCAGACTGGAAAACTGGCGGCTGATACCCCGATGCGTACCCCCATCCGGCTGCTGCAACGCGATCTGGCAGATTTGAAGTTTGCCGCCGGCGAATTCGATACCGTCATGTCGCTCAATGTCCTGGTGCACTTCCCCAACTGGCGGGAAATTCTCGCCGAGTGGCGCCGGGTGACTCGCCCGGGTGGACGCATCCTGTTCGACATCCATTCCCAGGACCACGAAGACGCTGCCTGTGCCGCCAAAGGACTGCCGCCGCGACCGGACGATCCGGGCGAGGATTTCAGCGGCTATCTGAGCCGGATTCGTGTTGCCGACCTGGTGGACACCGCCAATCGACTCGGCCAGCGTATCGTCGCCGTCGTGCCTTATGCCGGGATTTTCGCGGGAGGCAATATCAACCTCTGGCTGAAAAACACCCTGGCGGACGGCACGCGTCATGACCGCACCCTATCCTGGTTGATCTCGGACCAGGACTTGCTGGCCTTCGCCCTGTTTCTCGAACAGGACGTCTTCGCCCACCTGACTACGCGGGTGACCGGCCGCATGATGGTGGCGCTCGACAATGTTCCCGATGAAGCCGGCAACCAGGCCTGGCTGGAACGTGACGAGCGCCTGAACGCTGCCTTGGACAAAGGCGTCGACGGCAACCTCGCCGCGCTGGTTCCGGCTTTCGACGCTGGCTGGCGCGCGCGCTTGAACCAACTGCTGGACCACCCGCGCAACCGGGTGTTGCTGCATTTCCTGCTTTCCGCCTGGCGCGACTTCCCCGGCCATCTGGATCTGGCGTCCTTTCTCGACGCGCGCCATGCCGACACCCTGGCGGCATGGCGACGCCAGGACGCGCTGGACCAACTTGTCACGCAGATACCGCGCGCCCTGGCAGCCTTGCCGGAAGCTGCCGGCATTCTCAAGCATCAGGCAGTGCCGCTGATGGGTGGCCTGGACTACGACCTGACGCGCGATCTTCTGAGCAAAACCTTCCACGCTTTCGACTGAGCATATCCATGAGCCAGACGGCACTGATCTCCCTGCTTTGGAGCCATAACAATCTTGTTCTGCATTTCTACCTGGCCAAGCGGCCGCGGGTGGTGCTGACCATGTCGCAATCCTGCACGCAGGGCCTGCGTACTCTCGTCGAAGGCGCCGGCAGCCAACTGATTGCACTGGAGTCGCTGATTTCCCAGGAGCGCCATGCGGCGATTCATGCCGAGGCTGCCGCCAAGGTGGAAAGCCTCGGTCAGTTGCAGGCCGAAGGGGTCTGGCAGGCGTTTTGCGGGCAATACGGTCTGGACGCACAGAACTTCGATGCCGTCCTGGGCGACGGCCTGGCCGCGAAACTGGCTCAATCCATGCTGCTGATCGAAGCGCTGGACCAGGCCGCCGCGAGCCTGCACATCGAACTGGCGCTGGTCAATGAAGACCTGATGCGCGTGGGGCGCATGGTCTGCGCGTGGGCGCGTGCACATGGCGTGCCCAGCCTGCACCTGGCGCATGGCCTGGCGCTGGCCACGCCCTATACCGTGCATGCCGCGCTCAACGCCGACCGTCTGGCCGTGTTCGGCGAACGCGGCGGCGAGGGCTACCGCGACATCGGCATCGCCCCGGAACGCATGAGCATCACCGGCAATCCTGCCTGGGATATCTATGCCGGCCTCAAGCTGGAAAAACCGAGCGTGCGCGAGGTCATTTATGGCAAATACCCTCTGCAACCGAATGCCCCCCTGCTGGTGTTTGGCACCACCTGGGCGGCGTTTCTCAATGCCAGTTCTCATGCGGGCGTTTACGATGAAACCCTGACCACCTTCCTGCTCGCCTGCCGTGCGCTGATCGAGGCTGGCCGGGAAATCAACATCGTCATCAAGGACCGGCCTTCCAACGACGCCAATAGGCAGGAAACGGTGGCGCAACTGGCGGCGGAACTGGGACTGAGGTCCGACCAATATGTCTACACCCGGGAAGACACCAGCCTGCTGGTGACGGCGGCCGATGTGCTGGTCTCGGTAGATTCCAATCTGTCCGTGGAAGCCATGCTGGCCGGCACCCCGGCGATCAACCTGATGAATGAACTGGGCCTGCGCATGGGGCCGAGCTTCGATGCCGAATCCGGCATTCTGGAAGCCGCACCCGGCGATCTGGCGCCGCTGCTGGATATGCTGCTATCCGACGCTGAACTGCGCACCAGCCTGCTCGAACTGATGGCGCTCAAGGCGCCGCACTACAACGTCAGCGTGGATGGCAGCGCCTGCGAGCGGGTCGCCCAGCTCATGCAGGAGATGGCGCGTGCCTCCGATACGGCGGCGCCTGTGCGCGTGCAACGCCCGAACGAAGGCTACGTCTGGGAACGCCTGTCGAATCTGGAGCAGGCCGAGTTGATGGGGCTGTATCACGACCGTCCGCGCAGCGACCTGCTCGAATTGATGGAACATGTGCCGCGCCGGGTGCTGGACATCGGCTGTGCTGCCGGCGCCACCGGGCAATACCTCAAAGAGCAGCATCCCGATTGCTGGGTGGCCGGCATCGAACTTTCCGCACTCGCCGCCGAAAAAGCGCGCGAACGCATCGACCTGGTGCTGGAGCAGAAGCTGGAAGACGTCGATTTCGCCGAGCATGGCATCCTGCCCGGCAGTATCGACACGGTCATCGTCGCCGATGTGCTGGAGCATATCTACGACCCCTGGGCCGCACTGCTGCATCTGCGTCCGCTGCTGACCGACGATGCCCAGGTGCTCGCCAGCATTCCCAATGCGCGCAATCTCTGGCTCCTGAACGAACTCGCCAGCGGCCGTTTTCCTTATGCCAAGGAAGGCCTGCTCGACATCACGCATATCCGCTGGTTTACCCGCGATGAAATGTTGCGCATGTTCCAGGAGACCGGCTACGCAGTCAGTCGCACCGCGCGTACCGCCGCGGCCGGCTTCGAGCATCTCACCCGGCCGCCCGGCTGCACCACGGTGGAAACCGAAAAAATCGTGCTCAAGGACGTGAGCGACGAGGAATTCGAAGACCTCAAAGCGCTGCAGATCATGTTGCTGGCCAAACCCTTGCCTGCCGGCGTCGAAGCCGGTGCGAAACAGGACTTCTACCAGCTCTGGCAACTCGGCCATTCGTATTTGAAGCGCGATGCGCTCTGGATCGCGGAACGCATGGAAGCGCTCGCGGCCAGACCGCGCTTTCACCTGGCCATCATCGTCCCGGAAGGCGGCGAGGATCGCCTGGCCAACAACATCAAGTCGCTCGGCCACCAGTTCTACACGGACTGGCGCCTGAGCATCATCGCCGCCGCTCCGGCGCATGCCGCGCTGCAAGAGGCCGCGGCCATCACCTGGATCGAGGCCGCGCCGGAGCGGCAACTGGCTGCCGCCAATCGCGCCCTGCTGGACACGCCGGCCGAGTGGGTAGGGATGTGGGAAGCCGGCGACAAGCTGGCGCCGCATGCCCTGTTCGCCTTTGCCGATAAGGCTGCGCGGCGCCCGGAAGTCCGCCTGCTCTACAGCGACGAAGATCAGGTGGATGCCGGGGACGCGCATTCCGCGCCCTTCTTCAAGACCGATTTCAACCTGGAAATGCTGCGCGCCGCGCCCTTCGTGGTGGGCGGTCTGTTGCTGTGCCGACGCGATCTGCTTGCCGAGCTGAACGGCTTTGACCCGGGACTGGAAGGCGTTGAAGCCTTCGATCTCACCCTGCGCGCCTATGAGAAGGTCGGGCGCAGCGGTATCGGCCACATCGCCGATGTGCTCTATCACCGCTATGCCGAAGGCGGCCACAGCAGGGGTAGCGGCGAGGAAGTCGCGGCGACGCATCGGCGCGCGCTGGAACAGCATCTGGCGCGTGTCGGCTTGGCTGCCAGCCTGGAGGACGGCCTGCTGCCCGGCACGTTCCATGTGCGCTATCCGGTCGTCGGCAACCCGCTGGTGTCCATCCTCATCCCCAGCAAGAATCAGGTGGAATTCCTGAAACGTTGCCTGACCTCGCTGATCGATGGCACCGGTTATTCCAATTGCGAAATTCTGGTGCTCGACAACGGCAGCGACGAGCCGGATGCGGTGGCCTACCTGAACGAACTGAGGGCGCTCAACTCGCCGCGCCTCAAGGTGCTGGATTGCGCCGGCCCGTTCAACTTCTCCGCCATGAACAATCGGGCCGCGCGCGAGGCGACAGGCGACTACCTGCTGCTGCTCAACAACGACACCGCCGTGCTGCACGAGGACTGGCTGGATGAAATGCTCGGCATCGCCCAGCAGGCGGATGTCGGTGCGGTGGGCGCCAAGCTGTTCTATCCGGACGGCAAGATTCAGCACGCCGGGGTGATCCTCGGCATGAACGACGCCCCGGCCGACCATCCGTTCATCGATCATCCCGCCGAAGAAAACGGCTACTTCGGGCGACTCAAGCTGACGCAGGAGTTTTCGGCGGTCACCGCGGCCTGCATGCTGGTGAAACGTTCGCTTTACCTGGAACTGGGCGGTTTCGACGAGCAGCGTTTCCAGGTCTCCTATAACGACGCGGATTTCTGCCAGCGCCTGCGCCAGAAGGGGTACCGCACGGTGTTCACGCCGCATGCCAGCGTGCTGCATGAGGGCTCGGTCAGCCAGAAGGGCGCAGTCGAGGTGCGCGCCCATGCGGCCAAGGTTGAGCGCTTCGCGGCGGAACAGAATCGTTTCTTCGACGCCTGGCGGCACGACGTGGCGTTCGACCCGGCTTTCAACCGCAATCTGTCGACGCACGGACGCGATTTCCTGATCGAAGTCGCCCCGGCGCTGGCCTGGGATCCGGAATGGCGCCCGCGCCCGCGCGTTCTGGCGCATCCCGCCGACCGCTCCGGCTGCGGCGAGTACCGCGTCATCGCCCCCATGCGCGCGCTCAACGACGCCGGCCGCATCATGGGCTGGGAAACCGGCAACTACCTGACGCCGCCGGAACTGTTCCGCATGGAACCCGATGTCATCCTGCTGCAACGCCAGGTCGATCCGCACCAGCTCGACTTCATCGAGCGCTACATCCGTCACAGCAAGGCGTTCCGGGTCTATGAGATCGACGACCTGATCACCAACATCCCGATCCGCAGCATACGCAAGAAGCATTTCGTCGAGCAGAAAGACCTGCACAAGCGTTTCCGCAAAGGCATCTCGCTGTGCGACCGCTTCATCGTTTCCACCGACTACCTGGCCGAGCAGTACCAGGGTTACTCCGATGACATCGTCGTGGTGCAGAACTATGTCGAGCGCGCGCGCTGGGGCGAGTTGAAGCCTGCCCGACTGCGGCGCGAGAAAGCCCGCGTCGGCTGGGCTGGCAGCGTCACCCACGACGGCGATCTGGCGGTGATCTTCGATGTGGTGAAGGCCACCGCGCAGGACGTCGATTGGGTGTTCTTCGGCATGTGCCCGGACGCCATCCGCCCCTACGTCGCGGAATTTCATCCCGGCGTCCATCTGGAGGATTACCCGGCCAAGCTGGCCAGCCTGGACCTCGACCTGGCGGTGGCGCCGCTGGAAGACGTGCCGTTCAACCACGGCAAGAGCCATTTGCGCTTGCTGGAATACGGCGTGCTCGGCTACCCGGTCATTTGCACCGACATCACGCCTTATCGCGGCGACTACCCGGTTACGCGCGTACCCAACCGTTTCAAGGACTGGGTGGATGCGATCCGCAGCCAGGTGGGAAGCACGATGGCCGAGCGCGACGAACTGGCCCGGCGCGGCGATGTCCTGCGCGATTACATCAATGCCAACTGGATACTGGAGGACAACCTCGATGTCTGGCAGCGCGCCTGGCTACCATAGAGGGGCCATGTCCTTCACTTCCGATATATCATGTGTACACATAAAACCATGTTTGAGTAAGCAATCATCCTAAAAACCGCAGTTGAAGCGCTCGTAGGTGCGAATTCATTCGCACAATCAAGGACTTCTGTGCGAATAAATTCGCACCTACAGATATCTCGCAACACATTGAATCGTAATAAATTTATCCGTCAACTGAGGTTTTCAGGATCATGTCAACTCATCACGTTTCCGTGCGCGAACTGAGAAGCCGGCTATCCGATTGCCTTCATGCGGTCGCAGCGGGTGAGTCGCTGCTGATTACTTCGCGCAACCGCCCGGTTGCCCGTCTGCTTGCCGTTCAGATGAGCCCGGAAGGGCTGCCCGAAATACCCGGGGTAGTCTGGTCAACATCTCCCCCACGGGTGAGCAGACCGGTCGAGGAATGTCCGGTCATCACCGGTGAAACGTTGGCAGATTGGGTGATCGCCAACCGTCGCTAAGGAATCAGCGAATGTCCGCGCCGATCTGCTATTTCGACACCTCTGCACTGGTCAAACTTTACGTTTTCGAAACAGGCAGCAGCGAGATTGCTGCGTTGTTTGGCAGTTCAGAACGCAGCGCAAGCCATGAAATCGCCTATGTGGTTAGTAAGCTGCCTCAGTTAAGGGCCGCCAGCCGAAAAGGCAGTTTGAGTGTGGAGGCGGCAAGGGATTGCCGCCCTACAGCGATGCAACTTTATCCGTAGGTCGGCAATCCTTTGCCGACAACCCTTCTCGCGGCGTGGGTTCGCCGCCCGATCTGAAGTCTCGATGTCTGGCAGCGAGCCTGGCTACCCTGAGACTGACTACACCGAGTCGTCACGCGGGTTGATCCAGCCCTGGGGTTTCGCACCGGGCGACCAGATTGGTGGTGTTCACGATGGCGAACGTATTCTGCCTGCCAAGGATGAGCATACCGATGTGCCCTTGAGCTATTGGCGCGAGCATCTCAAACGCAAACGTCAGCAAGAACAGCATCGGCCAGCGCGAGAAAAAGAAACGCCGGCAAAGCCGGCGGGAAGCGAGGAAGACAAACCGCCGGGTTCGATCGATGAATACGCCTGAACCCGGCTGATCTGACCGGATTTACTCGATCTTGGCGCCGGCGCGCAGTTCCATTACATATTTGCGCAATTGTTGCTGCTGCAACTGGTTGGCGATGCGGCTTTTCAGCTTGTCGTAGGCGGGGAAATCGAGTTTGCGGGTTTCTTCCAGGCGAATGACATGCCAGCCGAACTTGGTCTGTACGGGTTCCTTGCTGACTTCGCCTTTTTTCAGCTTGACCATGGCGCTGGCGAATTCGGGCACCAGGTTGACTGGGGGGAGCCAGCCCAGATCACCGCCATTGCCGGCGGAGGGGTCTTTCGATTCTTTCCTGGCCAGATCCTCGAACTTGGCTTTCTTGCCGGCGGTGAGCTTGGCGATAAGCTCTTTCGCCTCTTTTTCGCTATTCACCAGAATGTGGCGGGGGCGATATTCGGTATCGCCGGCTTTGGTATGGGCATTGTCGTATTCGGCTTTAAGGACTTCTTCGCTGATCGGGTGGCTGCGCACGAAATCCTCGATCAAGGCCTGACTCAATATTTCCTTCTTTTGAAACTCCAGTGCGGCAATCAGCGTCGGGCCTTTATCCAGTCCTTTGCGCGTGGCTTCCTGGGCGAGAAGTTCGGCGGTGACGACCGCATCCCGAATGATTTCATCGCTCAGCGATTCTGGCGTGCCACCCCGGCCGGCGCGGGCCTGGCGCACAAGATTGGCGAAAACCTGCGGCAGGGCGACGCCGTTGACCGTGGCCAATGGCTTGCTGGATTCCGCGGTTTTGGCTTCGGGCGCAGTGGCAAGGTCAGCGGCGGCGGTGGTTTGGACGGGCAGAATCAGGCTGGCGGAGAGGGCTGCGATCAGGAGCTTCAGTTTCATTGCGATTCCAGGTAGGTGGCAGGGACGAATCAGGCAAGTGGGTCGACGTCGAGTTCCCGTGGTCGGGAAATCAAAGTTCTTCCGGAGAATAAGCGGTAATCGACAGCGCATGGACGCGCGTGCTCATCAAATCGCCCAAGGCCTGGTAGATGGCGCGGTGGCGGGCGACGGTGTTCTGGCCGCTGAAGGCAGGCGAGATGATGGTGAGCTGGTAGTGGCCGCCGCCGGATCTGGCGCCGGCATGGCCGGCGTGCAGCGCGGATTCGTCGATGATTTCAACGTGCTGCGGCGTCAATACAGCCAGACGTGTTTTGATTTCGGCGATGGTCTCATTCATGGCAGTACCTTCTTGAAAGGTTTGACGCCGACGCGGGCGTAAACCCCGGCGGCGACGTAGGGGTCCGCATCGGCCCAGGCTTGCGCCGCTGCCAGGCTATCGAAGGCGGCGACGATCAGGCTGCCGCTGAACCCGGCCGGACCGGGGTCCGGGCTATCGATGGCGGGGCAGGGGCCGGCCAGCAACAGACGGCCTGCGTCTTTCAACTGATGCAAGCGCGCCAGATGGGCGGGACGCGCCGACAGCCGTTTTTCCAGGCTATCCGGCACATCCTCGCCGACGATGGCGTAGAACAGATTCACGGCTCTTCCTTGATATGGCGCGACAGATAGACGGTCTGGCCGATGATGAACAACAGCATCAAGCCGATCGAGCCGAACATCTTGAAATTCACCCAGTCATCGGTGGAGTAATTCATCGCCACCCACAGATTGATGATCCCCATGAGCGTGAAGAAAGCCGCCCAGGCCAGGTTCAAACGGGTCCAGATCGCATCCGGCAGCGCGACATTCTTCTCCATCATCAGGCGGATCAGGTTGCGCTCGAACAGCATCGGCGCCAGTCCGAGCGATAACGCGAACAGCCAATAAAGCACGGTCGGTTTCCACTTGATGAAGGTCTCGTCGTGCAGCAACAGGGTTGCGCCGCCGAATACCACGATCAGCGCGAGAGAAACCCAGAGCATGGTGTCCACCTTGCGGTGCTTGAGCCAGACCCAGGCGATCTGCATGAAGGTCGCCGCAATGGCGACGACGGTGCCAAGAAATACGCCGGGTTTGGCGCCGCTGTCGAGAACGATTCCGAGCGCAGCCAGCCACGCCGTGGCGTTCTCCGGATGCGACGCACCATACTGATAGGCGCCAAAAAACAGGATGATGGGGAAAAGGTCGAAAAGGATTTTCACTGCGGCGCCGTCGTGGACGGCCTCCTGATGGGAACGGCGGCGGGCATTTTGCTATGATTCCCGGCCTGGGCTCAACCTGGACGCCTAATAAATTCACGTAACGATCTCCCGGGTTAACTCACTCCATGACCATTTACGACCTCCATTGCCACTCAACCGCTTCCGATGGCGTGCTTTCCCCGCGCGAGTTGGTGCATCGCGCCAATGAAAAGGGCGTGCATGTGCTGGCATTGACCGATCACGATGAGTTGAGCGGCCAGGCCGAGGCCGCCACGGTGGCGCAGGAAGCAGGGCTGCGCCTGATTCACGGGGTGGAAATTTCGGTGACCTGGGGCAATGTGACGCTGCATGTCGTCGGCCTGAATGTCGATCCGCAGGATCCAGTGCTATTGAATGGACTTGCGCGCAACCGAGGCGGCCGCAGCGAGCGCGCACGGCGCATCGGCGAGGATCTGGCGCGGCTGGGCATCGCCGGTGCATTCGAGGGCGCCAGCGCGTTGGCGGAAAACAAGGAACTCATCAGCCGCACGCATTTCGCCCGCTTTCTGATCGAACGCGGCATCGCCAAAAACATGAAAAGCGTATTCAAAAAATATCTGGTCAAGGGCAAGCCCGGCTATGTCACGCATGAATGGGCCAGCCTGAACGACGCCTTGACCTGGATCCACGCGGCCGGTGGCGTCGCCGTACTGGCGCATCCGGGGCGCTATCAGATCGGGCGCGAAAAAATGCGTCTGCTGCTGAGCGAATTCAAGCACCTGGGCGGCGCCGGCATCGAAGTGGTGACCGGCAGCCATACGCAGGACCAGGTGCCGTTGTATGCCGATCTGGCGGTCGAATTCGATCTGATGGCGTCTATCGGATCGGACTTTCACGCGCCTGGCGAAGGCGGCCGCGAACTGGGGCGTTTGACCGCCTTGCCCGAGCGTTGCCGGCCGATCTGGCAAGCCTGGAACTGAGCCCTGACATGAGCCAACACTTCCATTTGCATCCGGATAACCCGCAGCCGCGTCTGATCCGAGAGGCGGTGAAGCTGCTCAGATCGGGCGGCGTCATGGTTTACCCGACCGATTCCTGCTATGCCCTCGGCTGCATGATCGGCAACAAGGAAGGCATGGAGCGCATTCGCGCGCTGCGTGGCGTCGACGATAAGCACATGTTCACCTTGATCTGTCGGGATTTGTCCGAGATCGCGCGTTTCGCCATTGTCGACAACAAGCAGTACCGCATGCTCAAGGCCGCTACGCCGGGCGGTTACACCTTCATTCTCGAAGCGACCAAGGAAGTGCCGCGCCGCTTGCAGCACCCGAAGCGCAGCACCATCGGTCTGCGCGTGCCGGAACATGCCGTGGTGGCCTCGCTGCTGGCCGAACTGGATGAGCCCATCTTGTCGATGACACTGCAACTGCCTGGCGACGAATATCCGCTCAACGACCCGGAAGACATTCTTGATCGCATCGGTAACCGCATCGATGTAGTGCTTGATAACGGCTTCTGCGGCATTGAGCCGACCACGGTGGTTGACCTGACCGGTGCTGCACCGGAATTGATTCGTCGCGGAACGGGCGACGTACGCCAATTAGGGTTCGACTAATAACTCGTTAACAAACAATGAGTAAAAATTGGAACTTAATCTAATACAAAAGGTATCGGTGTTCGCCATACCGGTGATTTTCGCCATCACCCTGCACGAAGCCGCGCACGGTTACACCGCCTTGCGCTTCGGCGATCGCACGGCCGAATCGCAAGGCCGCATCAGCCTGAATCCGATCCGCCATTTCGATCTGATGGGCACGCTCATCGTGCCTCTGGCCATACTGGTGATCTCCAAACTCACTGGCGGCGCCGGCATCCTGTTCGGCTGGGCCAAGCCGGTGCCGGTCAACTTCGGCAATTTGCGCCATCCCAAGCAGGACATGCTCTGGGTCGCAGCCGCCGGCCCCGGCGCCAATTTGCTGATGGCGCTGATCTGGGCCGGCCTGATCAAACTGGCGTTGAGCATGCCGGGTAGCGCCTTCGCCATGCCCCTGGCGCTGATGGGCGCTGCCGGCATCTTCATCAATGCCGTGCTGATGGCGCTCAATTTGATTCCGCTGCCGCCGCTCGATGGTGGTCGCATCGCGGTCAGCCTGTTGCCCGCGCGCATGGCTTATCAGCTGGCCAGGATCGAACCCTATGGCATTTTCATCCTGCTCGGCCTGATGTACATGGGCCTGCTGGGTTTCTTCATGTGGCCGCTGATTCAAGCCTTGATTCAACTCGCCGCATTCATCTTTGGCATCAATCCGGTCGAATTGCTGGCCCTCATCCAAATCGTTTTGAACTAACAGGATTCACCATGTACGCAGATCGCGTTCTCTCCGGCATGCGCCCCACCGGCAGCCTGCATCTCGGCCACTACCATGGCGTCCTGAAAAACTGGATCAAGCTGCAACACGAGTACGAATGCCTGTTCTTCGTCGCCGACTGGCATGCGCTGACCACGCATTACGACGACCCCATGGGCATCGAACAAGCGACCTGGCAGATGGTGATCGACTGGCTGGCTGCCGGCGTCGATCCTTCCAAGGCGACCTTGTTCATCCAGTCGCAGGTCATCGAACATGCCGAACTGCATTTGCTGCTTTCGATGATGACGCCGCTGGGCTGGCTGGAACGCATGCCGACTTACAAAGACCAGCAGGAAAAACTCAGCGAGAAAGACCTCTCGACTTACGGTTTCCTCGGCTACCCGCTGCTGCAAAGCGCCGACATCCTGATTTACCGCGCCAACCAGGTGCCGGTGGGCGAAGACCAGGTGCCGCATATCGAGTTTTCGCGTGAGATCGCGCGCCGTTTCAACCATCTCTACGGCAAGGAACTGGGCTACGAAGAGAAGGCCGAAGCGGCGGTGAAAAAGCTGGGCGGCAAGAAAGCCAAGCTGTACCAGGAGCTGCGCACGCGTTACCAGCAGGCCGGCGAAGACGAAGCGCTGGAATCCGCCCGCGCGATGCTGGGCGAAACCCAGAACCTGTCGCTGGGCGACAAGGAACGTCTCTACGGCTACCTGGAAGGCGGCGGCAAGATGATCCTGACCGAACCGCAAGCCTTGCTGACCGCAGCCTCAAAAATGCCGGGTCTGGACGGACAAAAAATGTCCAAGTCCTACAACAACACCATTTCATTGCGCGAAGAACCGGATGCGGTAACGAAGAAGATTCGCACCATGCCCACCGACCCCGCCCGCGGGCGCCGCACCGACGCGGGCTCGCCGGAGAAATGCCCGGTCTGGCAACTGCATCAGGTCTACAGCGGCGACGACGTGAAGAACTGGGTCGTACAAGGTTGCACCAGCGCCGGCATCGGCTGCATCGAGTGCAAACAGCCGGTGATCGATGCCGTGTTGAAGGAACTGGCGCCGATCCAGGAACGCGCCCGCGCTTACACCGAAGAGCCGGATACCGTGAAAAACATCATCGACGACGGCTGCGAAAAAGCCCGCGATCTGGCCCGCGAGACCATGCGCGACGTGCGCGAGGCGATGGGGTTGAATTACGGCTGAGCGCGGCTATGTAGCAGATAGGCATCCTGGGCTCGCGGGCGTAAAGTCAACGGCAATTCCCATTCACTGGAGACGTCATGAATTTTCACCTTGAGTGTGAACGCGAAGCCGATGGCCGTTGGCTGGCGGAAGTGCCTGAAATTCCTGGTGTACTTACTTACGGCGCCACCGCCGATGAGGCGATGGCTAAAGCTGAAACGCTGGCGCTTCGCGCACTTGCCGAACGCATCGAAACCGGCGAAAACCGCCCTATGCCAATCAGCATCGAACTCGTTGCTGCATGAGCCAGTGGCCTTCGGTAAAGGCCAAGCGCGTTCTTGCCGCTCTCTTTGGTATTGGCTGGGAAAGCAAGCGGCAATCGGGCTCCCACCGCACGTTATCTCGCGCTGGCTGGCCTGATTTCGTATTTGCGTTCCACGACGGTGAAGAAATCGGACCTCGCATGCTTGCCAGAATTTCAAAACATACCGGACTGAAGCCCAGTAACTTGTAGGCCCAATTTGAACGACTAACGCGTGCTTATCCGGTTAACACAACCACCCACTACCGGTAGTGACGTAGGTTGGGCAAAGCGAAGCGTGCCCAACGAACCGGTGCGATGTTGGGCACGCTTCGCTTTTCCCAACCAACGGCGCCATGCCACGAAAAAACGAGCCCCAACAACTAGTGGGCGGGTGTAACAACCGGATAAGCAGTGTACATCCCGAACTACTTGCGCCCGCCCAGTAACCCTTCCACCGATTTCATTATATCGGCTGGCAGCAGCACCACTTTGGCGCCATTTGAAGCGGCCAGCTCCTTGATC
>JAUYET010000044.1 GCA_030691265.1 Pseudomonadota bacterium | reverse complement strand
CACCGGCATGCTGGTCATGCGCGTAAAGCAAAATATTGGTGTCCACGAAAGCAAGAGGCGGAATTTTATCGCTCATGAGCCTCCTGGCGGTCCAGGTAGCGCCCCCCTAGATGCAGTGGCGCTTGCACCAACCAAGCCAAGGCCTGGCGTTTGGCTTGCTCGTAACGCTGATCTGCCTGAACCTGCTGGGCGAGGTCTTCCTCCAGTAGCCTGCTTACGCTCAGTTTGCGACGCGCGGCCAACTGGCGTGCCTGGTGAAGCGTTTGTTCGTCGAGAGAAAGGGTGATGTTTCGTTTCATGTTCATGGCCCGGAAGGAATGTCTCGGATGATTATCCACGCATACTACGTGTACCGCACGCTGCCGGCTATCAGGTGAAGATGAAATGGGGTCGGACACCATCTCAATGCGTGCAAGCCAGCGAGGCTCGGATGGAATGCAATGTGGGTGAATATCGTGCTATACCGTAGCGAAATGTAATACAGGAGAATACTCATGTCGGCCACCCCTGTTGCCGTTCGCCTTGGTGAACCCCTCAAGGAACGTGTTCGCGCCCTTGCCGGCCATATGAACAGGCCGATGCACTGGCTTATGCGCGAAGCCATCGAGCAATATGTCACCCGTGAAGAGCAGCGCGAATCGTTTCGTCAGGAAACGCTGGATGCCTGGCGCGACTTTCAAGATACCGGCCTGCATGTCACCGGTGATGAAGTGGTGGTTTGGCTGAACTCCTGGGGTGAGGAAAACGAACTGCCCCCCCCCGTACCTCACACCTGATGCGCGTCCAATTTGCCCCAACTGCCCTGCTCGATTTGGAGCGCTTGCGCGACTTTTTGCGCCCAAAGAATCTAGCAGCAGCGAAACGCGCGGCAGTCGCCATCATCAACGCCGTAAAGATATTGGAATGGCATCCGCAAATAGGCCGCCCCGCCGAGGGGATGGACGATCCCGCCTTCCGCGAATTACTGATCGACTTCGGCGAAAGCGGTTATGTGGCGCGCTATCGGTTGGCCGAAGCCAGCGTGACTGTTCTGGCCGTGCGCCACCAAAAGGAAGTCGGGTTTTAAGGTAAGCCGTGTAGTGCGCACGGGGGTAACGGGGTCGGACACGATTAACATGTGGCCTGAGCTGGGGCGGCGGCGCCTCTCGCAAATTTCTCTCCGCCCGCGCCCCTTATGAACATCTACAATTACGCCATTCTGTACATATTGAGATTGCCATGAGACAAGCCACGTTCACTGAGGTACGTAACCAGGCCAAACAGTATTTTGATGTAGTTGAGGCGGGCGAGACCGTGCGTGTGTTGCGGAATGGCAAACCCATCGCCGATATCGTGCCCATCATGGCCGATCTGCCTTCCTGGAAAAGACGCAAGGCACAACCCTTGGTGCTGGACGGCGTTTCGCTCAGTCGCATGATTCTTGAAGAGCGCGAAGCGGGTTTGTGACGAGAAAGACCGATGCGCGTTTTTTTCGACACCTCCGCTTTCGTCAAACGCTACATCAGCGAAGCCGGAACCGACGCCGTCCTGAAATGGTGCGACCAGGCAACTGAAATCGGCTTGTCCGGCATCGCACTGCCCGAGATGATTTCAGCCTTTTGCCGCTTGCACCGGGAAGCCCGTATTACCGACACGCAATATCGGCAATTGAAGTCCTTGTTGCTGGCCGATATCGAGGACGCAGCCATTTGTGACCTGACGCCGGTGGTCTTGGGGCTGGCTATATCGAGCCTCGAAACGAATGTGCTGCGTGGTATGGACGCCATACACATCGGCAGTGCGGTGGCTCTGAAAGCCGATGTTTTTATCTCCGCCGACAAGCGGCAGCGCGATGCCGCCGCCCGTGCCGGCTTGCGAGTCGAGGCGGTGTGATTGGTGCAGCTCCCCAGTAAGAGGAATGGGAAGGCTCAAATCGCCTTCGCCTTCTCCCCGCCCAGCGCTGCCACCACATCGGCCAGCAACTTGGCCACTTCGCCGGTCATCAGCGCGAAATCGAGGTCGAATTGCTCGTCGGCGTTTTCAGCTTGTTCCGAGTTCTCTTTGAGGATGTCGAGAAAGGCCAGGCGCTTGATTTGCAGTTGTTCGCTGAGTACGAAGGAAATCCGCTCGTTCCAGGTCAAGCCCAGTTTGGTGGCGGTTTTGCCGGCGGCGATGTGTTGCTGGATTTCCTCGCCTTCCAGCGCATGCCGCACGTAGCGCACGGTGGCTTTGCTGTCGTCGGCGGCGCATAGCTCCAGGTCGCGGTCGATGCTGAAGCCGGCCGGCGCTTCGCCGGTCAGGAGCCAGTCGGTCATCGCGGCGCTGGGAGAGTGCTCGGTGTGCAGGGTGCGCGCGGGCAAATCGTCCAGCGTTTTGTTCAGGCGTTCGAGCAGTTCTTCGGCTTTCAATGGCGTAGCGGCATCGACCACCAGCCAGCCATTGACCGGGTCGATCCAGGCCCAGGTCATGCGGCGGCGCACGAAGGCGCGCGGCAGCAGTTCGTCGGTGATCTGCTCCTTGAGTTCGCGCATCTGCTTGCGGCCGAGTTTGTAGCCTTGTTGTTCTTCCAGTTCGGCGGCGCGGTCATTGGCGAACTGGGTGACGATGCTGCCGGGCAGGAGTTTTTGTTCAACGCCGAGCGCAATCAACACCTGCTTATTCAATACATGCAGCAGGCGCTCGTCGCCGCGCGGTGAGACCCAGCCCTGGCTTTCCTTGTCTTGATTGCCGCAGGGCTGCAAGGCCTGGCGTGAGAGTTGTTCTTCCAGCTTGGCGAGGTCCAGCGTCCAGTTGGCGGGGAGGCGGTAAACGGAGAGGTTCTTGAACCACATGGCAGGCTCGCAAAAAGCTGGCGATTATCCTCGAAGAACGTAGGGTGCGCCGTGCGCACCAATCAGTTCGTAGGATGCGGTGAGCTTGCGAACCGCATCGACTTCGGCGGTTATGCTTGATGCGGTTCGTACCTCACCACATCCTACTCAGCTGCGCTTTTCCGCCCTACTTGCTACGGCTGTCCTGGGGTGTCGAATCAGTGACGTAATCTCCGGCTGCTAGAATCGCGGCCGCATCCAACTCTCCAGAAAGCCCGTACCGTGGATTTCCTCATCCTGTTCAAAGCGCTGATTCTCGGCATCATCGAAGGTCTGACCGAGTTTCTGCCCATTTCCAGCACCGGGCATCTGATCCTGGCCGGCGACTTGCTCGATTTCAACGACGAGAAGGGCAAGGTGTTCGAGATTGCCATTCAGACCGGCGCGATTCTCGCGGTGGTGTGGGATTACCGGGTCAAACTGGGCGGCGTGGTGCGGGGATTGCCGGGCGATCCGGCGGCGCGCCGGTTTGTCATGAATCTGTTTATCGCCTTCGTGCCCATCGCCGCGCTGGGGCTGTTGTTCGGCAAGATGATCAAGGCGCATCTGTTTGCGCCGGTGCCGGTGGCGCTGGCTTTCATCGTCGGCGGCTTGGTGATTTACTGGGCCGAGCGACGCAAACATTTGATCCGTGTGCATGAAGTCGACGATTTGCGCTGGCCGGATGCGCTCAAGCTGGGTATCGCTCAGTGTTTCGCGCTGATCCCGGGCACTTCGCGCAGCGGCGCGACCATCATCGGCGGGCTGTTCATCGGCCTGTCACGCAAGGCCGCAGCCGAGTTTTCCTTCTTTCTGGCGGTGCCCACGCTGGGTGTGGCGACGATCTACGACCTGGTCAAACATCGCGATCTGCTCGCTTGGGCCGACTTGCCGATGTTCGCGGTCGGCTTCGTCGCCGCCTTTATCAGCGCGGCGCTGGCAGTACGCTTGTTCATCCGCTTCGTGGTGACGCACGATTTCACGGTATTCGTGATCTACCGCATCCTGTTCGGCATCGTGGTGCTGGTGACGGCTTACACCGGGTTGGTGAGCTGGACGGTGCACTGAGCGTAAAACTGTAGGTTGGGCAAAGCGAAGCGTGCCCAACATTGCAACGGTGGCTTGTTGGGCACGCTTCGCTTTGCCCAACCTACGAGGCTGCCTTCCGCCAACGCTCGGTGCATTCGGCGGAAGGCGCTGCGCTTTTCCGCCCTACCATCAAGCCGCTACGGCCTGCGCCGAAAAACGCTGGATCTCGGCCAGCAACTCGTCTTCCTGATACGGCTTGCCCATGTAGCCGTCAACGCCGGCTTCAAGTGCGTGGCTGCGGTGTTTGTCGGCCGTACGTGAGGTGATCATGATGATCGGCAAGTCTCGCGTGGTGGCGTTGGCGCGCACATGGCGCACCACTTCGAAGCCGTCCATGCGTGGCATTTCGATATCCAGCAGCATCAGCGCCGGCATTTCGTCTTCCAGCATTTCCAGCGCCTCGACGCCGTCGCGCGCAGTGCTGACGCGATAGCCTTCGCGTTGCAGGAAGCGCGTGGTGATTTTGCGCACGGTCAACGAGTCGTCCACCACCATGACCAGCGGCGCCAGTTCGATGATTTCCGCTTCGCGTTCAACCTGTGACTCGGGTGCGCGTTCGGCCAACTGGAACGGATTCAGGATCAAGGCGACGCGGCCATCGCCCAGGACCGTAGCGCCGCTGATGCCGGCGATCCGGGCGAGTTGCGGGCCGATGTTCTTGACCACCGCTTCGAAGTTGCCTTCCAGCGCATCGACGCGGACCGCCAGACGTTGTGCGCCGGCATGCAGCAATAACACGGTGCGATAGCGGCTTTCTCCCGGCTGCGCTTTGCGGCCGACCAGATCGGCCAGGGTGCGCAACGGGAACTGTTCGCCGTTCAGTTCCAGGTAGCCGGTTTCGTGCAGGGCCTGGAACTGATCGACCTTGAATTCGCGCACCAGCGTGACCAGCGATGCGGGCAACGCCCAGGTCTGGCCGCCGGCGCGGGCGAGCACGACCTGCGTCAAGGCCAGTGTCAAGGGCAGGCGGATGGTGAAACGCGCGCCCTTGCCGGCTTCGGTTTCCAGCTTCACGCGGCCGCCGATGCCGGCGATTTCGTTCTTCACGACATCGAGGCCGACGCCGCGCCCAGCGATTTCAGTCACCGATTTGGCGGTGGTAAAGCCGGAACGGAACAACATTTGTTCCAATTGCTCCGGGCTGACCGTCTCGCCCGGTTTTAACCAGCCGCGCGCTTCGGCCTGCTCGCGCACGGCGGCAAGGTCGATGCCGGCGCCATCGTCGGCCAGGGTAATGACGATTTCGTTGCCTTCCTGGCGCGCCAGCAAACGCAGTTCGCCGTATTCCGCCTTGCCGGCCTGGGTGCGGTTTTCCGGTGTTTCAATCCCGTGCGCGATGGCATTGCGCACCAGGTGCTCCAGCGGCGCGGCGATCTTGTCGAGCACGGCGCGATCCAGTTCGGTCTGGCCGCCATCCAGCTCCAACTGCGCTTTGTGTCCGGTTTCCTTGGCGGTCTGCCGCACGACGCGATACAGGCGCTCGGCCAGGGTGTTGAGCGGCACCATGCGGATATGCATGAGCTCTTGCTGCAAATTGCGCGTCATGCGCGATTGCAGCAACAGGGCGTTGTCGGCTTCGTTGAGGCCGGAGAGCAGGTTGTCCTGCACGGTGGAGACGTCGTTGACGCTTTCCGCCATCAGACGGGTGAGTTCCTGCAAGCGCGTGAAACGATCGAATTCGAGCGGGTCGAAATGCCCTTCGTCGACTTGCGATTGGCGCGATTGCATCTGCGAATGTATTTGAAACTCGGCCTGGATTTCGAGTTCGCGCAACTGCGAACGCAAGCGGTCGACGTTGGCCGCCAGTTCCTGCGCGGTCTGCTTGTAGGACGTCAGCACGTTCTCGATGCGCGCCCGGGCGATGGCGACTTCCCCCGCCTCGTTGAGCAGGGTGTCCATGATGTCGGACTTGAACCGCAATGACTGGCGCGTGCGCATCTCGTCATCGGGGCGTGCTGCGGGCGGCGGCGTGGAGGGCAGGGCGGCCGCGGCAGGTTGTGCAGCGACATCGCTTGCCGCATCGACGGGAGCGGCTGGAAGCGGGGCGTCAGGGCCCGATTTAAGGTGCTCGATAACATCGGTGAAATGGTCATAAGCCGCTTCCAGCGCATCGAGATAAGCCGCTGTTGCGGGCTGCTCGCCGCGTTCGATGACCTGGGTTTCCAGGGCATGCACCGCTTCACCCAGCCGCATTGCGCCGGCCATGCGCGCGGAACCTTTCAACGTATGCAAAGCCCGCTTGAGCGCATCACGCATTTCGTGGCTTTCCGGCGCGCCGCGCCACTGGCGCAGTACAGCGCCGATGCTCGGCAAGAGTTCCGCCGCCTCTTCGAGAAAGATCGGGAGGAGTTGTTCATCCAGTTCGTCATGCGCCGGGGCAGGGGCAACCGGCGCCGGTGGCGGTGCAATTTGGGCTTGGGGGGCGGGCGTGGCGGCAACTGAAGCGGCGACCGGCGCCTCTTCTTCGGGCGGACTTGATTCCGCCGTCTCGGCTGCCGGTTCCGCTATCGGCTGAGTCAGGGCCAGCGCCTCGCCAACTTCCGGCATCGCGACGGGAAAGCGCTGTGCCAGGATGCCCTGTACGGACCGAGTCAGCGCGTCGAGCGCGGTTTCCACATGGGCGACTACCGCCTGCGTCAGCGGCACGGTTTTATCCGGCCATTGGCTCCCCCAGATTTCAACCGCGCGCGCGGCTTCGGCCAGTGGCATGAAACCGGTGGTTCGCGAAATGCCTGCCAGCGTGTGGGCCGCGCGAATGAAGGCTTCCCAAGTCGCCGGACGCTGACCGCGCGCCATTTCGGCCAGGGCTGCGCCCAAATCAGCCAGACGCTGGGCGGCTTCGTCGGTGAAGATGGCAAACAACTCGGCGGACAGCAGGTGGTCGCCGATGTTGATTTCAGTGTCGATTTCGATTTCTTGCGCAGGGGCGGCCGCGTCCGCATTGGGCGCGTCGTCGGTGCCGGACTGGCCTGCTTCGCTGCCTGTTTCTTCAACGCCGGCGGTTTGGCCTGACTGGGCCACAACGCCGGCTTCAGCTTTTGGGGGCGGACTCTCCGGCGCTGCTGCTGTCGTTGTTTCGCCGCGCAATTTGCGTGCGCCGTTGATCAATGTGGTGGATTCGACCCGAACCTGACCCTGCTCTTCCAGGGTGGATACCCACACCGTGAAGACATTGGTGGCGTTTTCCAGAAAATCGAGCATTTCCGTGCTGGGGACTTTTTCGTCGCGTAGCCAGGTGTTGAGCGTCTGTTCGATTTCCCAGGCGGGCTCGGCCAGATCGGTCAAGCCGACCATGCGGCCGCTGCCCTTGAGGGTATGGAAACTGCGCCGGATCGAAGTAAAGGCTTCGTTGTCGTAGGGGCTGACATTCAGCCGCGCGACCTGGGCGGCGATATTGCCGAGCACTTCATGCGCTTCCTCGATGAAGGTGCTCAGCATTTCCTGATCGATATCTTCATCCGAGGCGGCGGCCAGGCGCACCGCTTCGGCGCTGGGCGCCGGTGCTCCCATGGCGGCGGCCGCGCCGATGTTCTGCACCGCCTGGATCACCGCCGGCGTGGGATTGACGCTGTCGCTGGCCAGCTCCAGCGCCTTCATCGCCGCATCGGCCTGGCCGCGCAGCGCCGTGTTGCCGATCAGATCGGCGTCGCGTGCGAGTTGGCCGAGTTCGGTTTTGAGCGACGCACGGGTCGCTGCATTGCCGCCCTTGGCAGCCCATTGCTGCACCGATTCCTTGATGCGATCGGTATCTGCACGGACCTGAGCCTCGACCGATGCTTCTGACGGCGGCATGGCTTCCGGCTGCGCCAGCAGACCGGCCAGGGTCTGGCTGCTGGTTTGCTCACCCGCGCGACCGTGGCGTAGCTCATCCAGGTAAATCCCAAGGGTGGAGAGCGCTTCCGCCACCCAGTTGAGGTTCTCCGGCGCGATGCGGGCATCGGCCTCGGTGAAATGTTCGATGCGCTTGATCGCCTCGCGCACCAGATCGGCGGCGACGTCGAGTTGCAGGATATTGAGCGCGCCCAGAATCTGTTTCATCAGATTCGGCACCATCGGCAAACCGGCGCGCTCGCTGGCGTCGCGGAAGAAGCGGTCGAGGATTTCCTCGACCCGGTTCAGGTTGGCCTGGATCTCCTGGGTCACTTGCGCAACGACCAGTTTCTCCTGCGCCGCGCGCGAAATCTCGTCCAGCATCGCCACTTCAGGAATCGTCGAAGTATCGAACTGCGGGTCGATCGCGGCCTGCAAACGCATGGCCTGGGTGTTGGCCTGGCGGGTGAACTCAGCGTCCAGCGCCGCATAGTGTTCAGCGGCGTTTTGCGCGAGCAGGAGGGCGGTGGCCATTTCCAGTTGCAGCGCTTCGTTCTGGGTCGCGTCGGCCTCGCCAGGCAGGCGTTTTGCCACCGCCTGGACGATGCGGGTCAAGGCTTGCATGTCCGTGTTGGGCAGGCGCGTGGCGGCCTCGAACACGGTCAGCGCGGCATGCTGGAAGGGTTGCAGGCTCTCCGTGCGACCGGCGCAGTAGCGTATCCAGTGATCCTTGGCGCTGCCCAGGTTGTCGCGCAACAGCGAAAGTTGAGCGCGCGAGTCGGCATCGTGGGCGGTTTCCTCGGTCGGGAAATAGTGCGCAAGACCGAACAATTTCTTCGCCTGCGCAGCACGGCCGTCGGGTGCGGCGTCTTGCGCCACATAGAACAACACGTCGCGGACCAGGCGGTCGGCGAGTTGGCGTGAGCCCTCCATGAGCCGACGCATCTGCATGTCGATGCGGCCGCACAGTCGCTTGAGCCAGAAATCCGTCGGCACGCCGCCCCGCCGCAGCGCTTCCATCAGCCCCGCCGCAGTCCACCAGAAGGTGTATTGCGCCGCGCCCGGCGCCAGTTTCTCCACCGCATTGACGGCTTCGTGCATCTGCATGAGGCCGGTTTTGGCGTCCTTGTTTTGCAGAAACAGGAGCAATCCCTTCTGGTAATGCAGCCGGGCGCTGCGCAGCGCCCGGCTGCGCGCGTCGTCGTCCAAAGGTGATTCGGGAACCTCGCGCGGGCTGCGCACGCTGGTATCCGGGTAAAACAATTCGCTCGGCGCCGGCGCTTCGGCGCCGCGGCGCGTCATCACGGCTTGATAAGTGGCGGCGAGTTTCAGCTCGGTGTGCGGGCCGCCCGCCATCAATTCATCGAGATAGCTTTTCAATGCGGCGATTGCGCGCAGGACGATTTCGCCCGACTCGGCATTACGCAGCTCGGCGCGTACCGCCATTTCGGCGAGCAAACGCTCGGTCTCGCTGGCGACTTGCGATACGCCCTGCAAGTCGACGATCTGAAGGGCGCCATAAACCTGGTGCAAATAGGCTGCCGCCGCCTTGAGCGGGTTGCTGTCCTCGCCATTCCAGCCGGCGAGCGCGGTGCGCGCCGCTTCCAGTGCGTTATCGAGCTCACCTTTCACCCATGTCAGCGAACCCAGATCAAATTCCGTCTCAACGCTCATTGCGACTCTTCCTTAAAGCTTGAAACCCGTTAAAGCTTGAAGCCCGTTAAAGCTTGAAACCCGTTAAAGCTTGAAACCCGAAACGGATACTTTCAGTTCGTTCGACAGCACCGCCAACTCGCCAATGGAGCTGGCGCTGCCGCGTGCGGCCGTCGATGCCTGTTCGGTCACTGCCAGAATCCGCTGCATGTTGCCGGCGATCCGTTCAGCGGTGCCGGCCTGCGCTTGCGTCGCTTCGGAAATGTTTTGAATCAATACCGCGAGTTGGTCGGAAACCGATTCGATTTCAGCCAGCGAGCTACCCGCCGCGTCGGAACGGAGCGTCCCTTCCACCACGCCCTGGGTGGAGGATTCCATCGCGTTGACGGCATCCTGGGTGTCGCTCTGAATGGTTTTGACGATGGCGCCGATGCGGCGCGTCGCTTTCGCGGAACGTTCCGCCAGACGTTGCACTTCTTCCGCCACCACGCTGAAGCCGCGTCCGGCATCGCCTGCCGCCGCGGCCTGAATGGCGGCGTTCAAGGCGAGGATGTTGGTCTGTTCGGTAATCTCGGAAATCAGGTCGACGATCTCGCCGATCTCCTGGGACGACTCGCCCAGGCGTTTGATGCGCTTGGAGGTTTCCTGAATCTGATCGCGGATGGCGTTCATGCCGGCGATGGCGCCACGCACCGAATCGCCGCCGCGTCGGGCGGTATCGAGCGACTGGTTCGCCACCCGCGCCGATTCGGCCGCATTCTGCGAAACCTGCACGATGGAATTCGACATCTGGGTGACCGCGGTGGTGGTTTCGCCGATCTGCAGCGATTGCTGTTCGGCGGCGGCGAGCAGTTGTTCGGAACTCAAACGCGCCTCGGAAGTGGTCTGGGTGACCTGCCCGGCGGCGCGGTTGATGCCCTGTACCAGGGTGCGCAACTCTTCGATCGCGTAATTGACCGAGTCGGCGATGGCGCCGGTAATGTCTTCCGTCACCGTGGCCTGCACGGTCAGATCGCCTTCCGCCAGGTCGCCCATTTCGTTCAGCAAACGCAAGATGGCGTCCTGGTTGCGCTGGTTTTCCTGCGCCGCTTCTTCTGCGCGCCGTTGTGCCGTTTGCACGTTGATGACGCCCAGCACCAGCAGCGCACCGAGGGCAACCAAGCTGAAGGCGATGGCCAGGAACAGGTAAAAACCGCTGCCCAGGCCTTGATAGCGTTCGGTCACCCGCTGGGTCAGCGTCAGCAGTTGTTCGGATTCGTCGAATATCTCGCGTGCGGCACGTTTGGCTTCGACCAGTTGCGGCATGCTCTTCAGAATGTGATTGGCCTGTTTCTCGAAACGAGCGAACACGTCTTCCAGTTCGAGCAGTTTTTCCCGCGCATCGCTGTCACCCACCGCCACCACGCCCAACGTGGCGCTGCCTTGTTTCAAACCATTCAACACTTCGCGGAAGGTGGTCAAATCCTGGCCGAGCTGGAAGGCGGTTTCCGGGTTGATCACGTCGGAGGACAGCAAGGCGTTGGCGTTTTTGGCCATGCGCTGCGTCCACAAGGCTTGCTGGTTGGCGAAGGCGAGTTGTTTTTTCGAGTCGGCCGGCAGCAGGGCGACAACCTGTTCGGTCAGGTCGAGCAATTCGTTGTTTCTCTGGTTGATTTCCGTCAACGCGCGATCCAGTTCAACCAGCATGCTTTGCTGGCCGACCAGGTATTGGATGTCCTTTTTGGAAATCTCCCAACGCTTCTTCAGTTCGGCGAGATCGGTCTGAATGAACCCGGGCGATGAGGGCACGCCATCGCCGCCATCAACCAAGGTATTGAGACCGCTGGCGAAGGCCTTGCGGCTGTCTTCCAGTTGCCCGAAGGCGAACTTGTTGCCCAGAACCGCTTGCTGCGCCGTCTTGGTGTAACGCTGCGACAACATCTGCAAGCGGGTTGAAATCTCGATGTACTCGGCCCGATTGCCAACCTGGACGGTGTTCCAGGTGATCAGCAAGGCCGCCAGCAGCAACGAAACCGTGAGCGCGATCACCAGTACCTGACGCCGTTGCGCCGGATTGACCCGGCTGAGCACGGGAATCTGGTCGGGATCGAGCGATGTCCAGCGATTCACGAATTGCCCGATGCCCGGGGCGATTTTTTCGGACAGTCGTCCGAATATCTTGCCGATAGCCATGCTCGGCTTGCTCATCGCCATTACAACTTCCCTCCAAAGTGATTGTCGCCTTCAACCGTAGACAAGATATCCGTAGGTTGGGCAAAGCGCAGCGTGCCCAACATTGCGGCGATCTGTTGGGCACGCTGCGCTTTGCCCAACCTACGTACTGTCTGGTTTCGGCTCGTCCGGCTCAGGTTGACCATTACAAACCCGCTTCCAGAAAACCGGGCATCGCAACCAGGTTTTGCATGCTGATTTCGACCCAGCGCTGATCGTCCGCGCCGCGCCAGTGGGAAATTTCCCAGTTTGCGGCGGCTTCCGGCGCCGGCTCCGGTCTCAACTCCGACAAGGCGCGCAGCCCGAGCGCGTGTTCGATGCGTAGCGCTGCGTTGACGCCAAAACGCGGATGCACCAGCAGCAGTCGTGACTCGCCTGCCGGCATGGGTTCAGCCAGTCCGAGAAAGGCGGCCAGATCGGTACAACCATAAAGCGCGCCGCGTACGCTGGCGACGCCGACAAACCAGGGGCGCGCCCAAGGCGCTTCGGTGAGGCCGGGGACGGTAACCACTTCATTGACCTGATCGAGATCGACCAGCCAATTTTTGCCGCCGGCGACAAACCCCAGTTTTGATGAGACCTCATTCGAACCCTGTGCGAGCTTGAGCTTTTCCGCGAGCTGAGTCTGAAAGTCACGCAGGCTTTGCTTGCTCCGCATCAGCTAAGCGCCTTGACCTTGGCGATCAGTTCTTCCGCTACCACCGGTTTGACCAGATAGTCGATAGCGCCCTGGCGCATGCCCCAGACGCGGTCGGTTTCCTGCCCTTTGGTCGTGCACATGATGACCGGAATGGATTGGGTTTCGGCATCGCGGGACAGTTGGCGCGTGGCCTGAAAACCGTTCAGACCGGGCATGACCACGTCCATCAGGATCAGGTCGGGTTTTTCCTGTTTGGCGACGGCAACGCCTTGTTCGCCGCTTTCCGCCGTGATGACTTCATAACCCTGCTTGCGCAGCACATCGGTCAGGAAGAAACGCTCCGTGGGCGAGTCATCCACAATCAACACTCTTTTGACGGGCATGATGGATCCTGGTTTTTCCTGTTAAGCGCGCTGTGGCCGGTGGCGGCTCACCGCCTCCAGCAACGTGTCTTTGCTGAATGGCTTGGTGAGATATTCATCCGAGCCGACCAGACGTCCGCGCGCCCGGTCGAACAGGCCGTCCTTGCTGGACAACATGATGACGGGAATCTCGCGCAGTCGCGGATTCTTCTTGATCAGCGCGCAAGTCTGATAGCCATCCAGGCGCGGCATCATGATGTCGACAAAAATGACTTCCGGCTGATGATCGGCGATCTTGGCCAGGGCATCGAAGCCGTCTTCGGCAAGGATGACTTCACACCCCGCCTTGAGCAGAAAAATCTCGGCGCTGCGACGAATGGTATTGCTGTCGTCGATCACCATCACCCTGACGCCGGCCAGGTCGTTGGCATTGTTCAAGTTGGCTCCTTGCATGTTGTCGTTCTCACCCGCTTCATGCGCCCAGGTCAGGCGCCTTGGCGCACGGGATAACCGGATGCCTTCCAGGCCGGCAATCCGGTGCGGAACCAGTAAATCTTGGCGTAGCCGCGTTTCACCATGTAGCGCGCGGCCTTGTAGCTATACCAGCATTCGGCGCCGTTGCACTGAAAAATCATCGGCGCGTTCTTGTCTTTGGGAAGCCTGGAGAGGTCGAAGGCATCGACGCTGTCGTCGTACTCGACTTCCTTCGGGCTATTCATCTGGTAAGGCAAATTCACCGCGCCGGGAATATGCGCCTCGCGATATTGCGCTTGCGACCGCACGTCGAACAACGGAACACCCTGATCCATCAGCTTCTTGACCAGTTCGGCGGTCGGGATGGTGGCGCCCGGCATGACTTCGGGTGAATAAAAACCGCGCGTCGAGACGAATTCAAAGTCCGTTTTATCGGCCGGTTCAAAGGCCCCGAGTTTCACCCGCGCCAGACGCGTTTCAAGATCCTTGCCGAGTTTGGTGAATGCACTGCGCAGCTTGTCCTTGAGCGCGCCATCCAGCTTGTCGTTCACCACTACGCCCGCGACAGGCACATCCGGGAAGGTGTGCGCCACCACCACATCCTTGTGTTGGGCCAGCCAGTCTTTGGCCGCAGCTTCCTTTACCGCCACCAGGTCGGCCTGGCCGATATCCATCGCGTAGAGCACCGCGGCATACTGGTTCATGTACATGAGCTGACCAAAAAACTTGGCAGGCGACAGGCCGCGCGCATTCATTTCACCATTCACCATGAAACTCACCAGCGATTCGCGATGCGGCAACGCGATCCGTTTGCCGCGCGCAGCTTCCAGATTGCGCACTTGCGACGCTTTCGTCGCCAGCAACAGCACACGCGCATCCTGCTCGGTCCTGGCGATGGGCGTATAGCCGTGGCGCATGGCCGTGCCGACCAACTGGGCTGGCGCCAGCATCATGGAGTAGGTGCCGGTCCGCACGCGCTCGCCGACACGCTCGGCGTTCTGGGTCATGATCAATTTGACCGGTTGGCCGACCGCACCGGACAGATATTTGGCCAGATCGTTGAACACTGTCTGCGTGGCGACGTGATCGCGCTCCTGGTCGTAATCCAGGGTCACATTCAGAACCAGATTGCTGCGCGCCTGGACATTGAACGCCAGCGCCCACGCACATACCGCTACAAACCAACGCATCTTTATCTTCCTTTGCATGCAGAGCAGAGCGGCCGCACCGGTCATATCGCCAGCATTTCGAAATCTTCCTTGCGCGCCCCGCACTCCGGGCAAGTCCAGTTTACCGGCACATTCTTCCAAGCAGTGCCGGGTGCGATACCCTCATCTGGCAAGCCTTGGGCTTCGTCATAGATGAAACCACACACCAGACACATCCAGGTTTTATATTCCATGCGTAGTCCGGGCAGGCAGAAATGACTTATGTGAAAATTGGGTTACGCCGGATTCTGCCAACTCTTACTGCACACGCCAAGGTTTTCCCAATGTCTACTGCGCCCATGCCCGCTGTGCTCGTCTTCGCCGGCGCCGACCCTACCGGCGGCGCCGGTTTGCAAGCGGATGTCCTGACCTTGGCCAGCATGGGCTGCCACCCGCTTTCCGTGGTCACCGCGATCACCGTGCAGGACACCGTCGGCGTCGATGATTTTCTGCCTATCGAAGCCGACTGGATCGCCGATCAGGCGCGCAGCGTGCTGGAAGACATGCCGGTTGCCGCGATCAAGATCGGCATGATCGGCAGCATCGAGGCGGTCGCCGCGATTGCTGAAATCATCTCCGACTATCCCGATATTCCCGTCGTGCTCGACCCGGTACTGACCTCCGGCCGCGGCGACCCGCTCGCCCATGAAGAACTGCTCGACGCCCTGCGCGATCTGCTGCTGCCGCAAACCACCATCCTCACCCCGAACAGCCTGGAGGCGCGTCGCCTGGTGGAAGACCCGGATGCGGAAAACGACGATCCCGATCTGCCCGAATGCGCCCGCCGCTTGATCGATATGGGCTGCGAATACGTCCTCATCACCGGCGCACACGAGCAAGGCGCGCAGGTCGCCAATACGCTCTACAACACGCGCGGCGTCGTGCAGCGCCTGAACTGGGATCGCCTGCCCGGCTCTTATCACGGTTCCGGTTGCACTCTGGCTTCGGCCGTGGCTGCCCTGCTCGCCTTGGGGCAGGATGTCTCGGAAGCGGTCAAGGAAGCGCAGGAATACACCTATCAAACCCTGAAAAACGCTTATCGCCCCGGCATGGGCCAGTTCATTCCGGATCGCCTCTACTGGGTGCGCGGGGACGATGAAGACTGATCCCGTGCGCTCTGCCACCTTGCGCGGTCTGTATGCGATTACCCCGGACTGGACCGATACGCTCCGGTTGGCGACGGTCACCGAAGCCATCCTCGGCGCCGGCTGTCGCGTTTTGCAGTACCGCAACAAGCGCGCCTCGGACAGCCTTCTCCGGGAACAGGCCGTCGCCTTGCGCAAGCTCACCGCCCAATACGACGCGCGACTGATCATCAATGACGACCTCGATCTCGCCCTGTTCTGCGCGGCCGATGGCGTCCATCTCGGCGAGGACGACGGCCAGCTTGCCGCCGCGCGGCTGCGGCTAAACGGTGCAAGCGCCGATAAAATCCTCGGCGCTTCGTGTTACCAGAGTTTGCCGCTGGCGCTGGCGGCGGCGCAGGCCGGCGCGGACTACGTCGCCTTCGGCAGCTTCTTCGCATCGCCGACCAAACCGCAAGCCAAACGCGCCGACCCTGGTTTGATCGCAGCGGCGAAGCGGGAAACCGGCCTGCCAATCTGCGCCATCGGCGGCATCACAACCGACAACGCCGGCAGCCTGATTGCCGCCGGCGTCGATCTGCTGGCGGTGATCAGCGCGCTGTACGACGCACCGGATCCGTTTCAGGCTGCCTTAAACTTCACCCAACTGTTTCAAACCTGATTTCGTAGGGTGCGCCGTGCGCACCGTCCAATGTCTGATGGTGCGCACGGCGCACCCTACGGCCTTCACCCAACTTTTCAAAAAAACTCACAAGGAAACCCGATGACCTCCCGTAACGACGAACTGTTCGAGCAATCCCAGAAAGTCATTCCCGGCGGCGTCAACTCGCCGGTGCGCGCCTTCCGTTCGGTCGGCGGCACGCCGCGCTTCTTCGCCAAAGGCGCCGGCAGCCGGGTGTGGGATGCCGATGGCAAGTCCTATCTCGATTACGTCGGTTCCTGGGGGCCGCTGATTCTGGGTCACGCCGATGCCGACGTGGTGCGCGCCGTGCAGGAGACCGCCGCGCTCGGCTTGAGCTTCGGCGCGCCGACCGAAATGGAACTGCGGATGGCGGAAAAGCTGGTCGAAATGCTGCCCAGTCTGGAAAAAATCCGCCTGGTTTCCTCCGGCACCGAAGCCACCATGAGCGCCATCCGCGTCGCGCGCGGCTACACCGGCCGCGACACGCTGGTGAAATTTGAAGGCTGTTATCACGGCCACGCCGACAGCCTGCTGGTGAAAGCCGGCTCCGGCCTGCTCACTTTCGGCCAGCCCTCTCGGGGTGAGTCAAGTTCCGCCGGCGTGCCGGCCGACTGTTCCGGCCACACCCTGGTGCTCGATTACAACGACATCGACCAGGTCAACCAGTTGTTCGCCGCCAAGGGTAACGAGATCGCCTGCATCATCGTCGAGGCGGTCGCCGGCAACATGAACCTGATCAAGCCGAAACCCGGCTTCCTGGAGTGCCTGCGCGAGAACTGCACCAAGTACGGCGCCGTGTTGATCTTCGACGAAGTGATGACCGGCTTCCGCGTCGGCAGAGGTTCTGTGCAAGGTCTCTACGGCATCACGCCCGACCTGACCACGCTGGGCAAAGTCATCGGCGGCGGCCTGCCGGTCGGCGCTTTCGGCGGCCGCGCCGAGATCATGGACAAGCTCGCGCCGCTCGGGCCGGTGTATCAGGCCGGCACGCTATCCGGCAATCCGGTGGCGGTTGCTGCCGGTCTGAAGACGCTGGAAAAAATCTCCGCGCCCGGCTTTTACGAAACGCTCAGCGCCAAGACCCAACGCCTGTGCGCAGGCCTCACCGCCGCCGCGCATGACGCCGGCATCCTCGCCTGCGCCGACTCGGTCGGCGGCATGTTCGGCCTCTATTTCCGTGCCACGCCGCCCACGTCCTACGCCGAAGTCATGCAGAGCGATAAAGAAGCGTTCAACCGCTTCTATCACCTGATGCTGCACGAAGGCATCTACCTCGCACCTTCCGCGTTCGAAGCCGGCTTTGTCTCCGCCGCGCACAGCGATGCCGACATCGATGCCACGATTGCCGCTGCCGCGCGCTGCTTCGAGAAACTCGGCGCATGACGATTTGTAGGGTGCGCCGTGCGCACCGATTCACGCCCCATGGTGCGCACGGCGCACCCTACACAGAGAGTGTTATTGGATGAACGAAGGACTCTCCCCCGAAGACAGCTTCCGCCTGCAAGTCCTCCTCGCCCAGGATTTGCAGGCGGTCCGCATCGACGAATCCACGCTCACGCTACATGCGCTGACCGCCCAGGGCGAGGCCAGCATTCCGCTTAGCCCCAACTGTCGTGCCGACAAATATCTGCGCCAGGTGCGTGAATTGCTGTCCGGCCACGCGCTCGGTTCGCCCGGCGGCTACCCGGTTTACCTGACGCGCTGGACCCGGCATGGCCAGATGGAAGGCGTCAATCTCGGCAAGCTGCTGCTCACCGGCGAGCCCGAAGCCGTGGTTGCCGTGGTGCACTCGCCCGGCCTCACCGACGAGTTGGCGCGCTATGCCTGGTGGACGCTGCCGACCATCGAAAACGCCCGTCTGATGCTGCGCCGCGACGCCGTCGCACGCGGGCCGATGGGGCGGGTTCTGGCCGACTTCCTGGTCGAGCACCTGCCGTTCCTGCAAGACGATCACCTCGGCATCATCGACACCGTCGCGGTGCTGATCCATTCCCACGCCGTCACGCCCGCCGGCCTGGAAACCGTGTGGAAATGGGGCCGCCGCAGCAATACCCACTTCGTCGCCTTCCTGGAAATGGCGGCCGGACATTTGCCGCTGCCGCTGGATGCACATCCTCAACACGCCGCCGTCAGCGCCGCGCTGACTGCCAACCTCGCCGCCGGGCACCCGGCCGCCTGCGCGCTCGAACGCGCGCTGTCCGACCAGGGCCAGACCTTTCTCGATGCCGCCGGCGAAATCCTCGAACGCCCGGAAACGCAGGAAGTGGTCAGCCGCACGCTGAATGCCATCGGCCGCTATTTTTCCGGCAACGATTTTTCCAACAACTTCGACTGGGATCAGGCCGATCAACCCGTCAACGATGCCTGCCAGGCTTTCGCCCCCAAACTCGAAGCCGCCGCCCGCCTGGCGCGCTGCGACGACAGCGCGGTAAAAGCCATCTTCGTCCGCACCACCGCCATCGGCTCGCTGATGCGCCGCAAGATCGAACCGGTGATCGCCCCGCTGCTGCGGGACATCGCCGAGTTGCGGAACTGAAGCCTGATAGCTAAGTCCGCACTTGCGGCAATACAATAAACACTGCTTATCCGGTTGTCACAGACAACCACTAGATGTAGTGGCTCGTGATTTCGCGGCATGGCGTCGTAGGTTGGGCAAAGCGAAGCGTGCCCAACAGCGCGCCGGTTCGTTGGGCACGCTTCGCTTTGCCCAACCTACGGCACTAAGTCCGCACTTGCGGCAATACAATAAACATTAACGCATTCATTAATGGTGTTGGCCATGAGCCTACGAACGAGTGATGTGGTGCCGATCAGCGAAGCACGCGCCCGGCTGACGGAGCTTGCCGAAGAGGTCGTCGGCGCCGGCGCGGAGAAAGTGCTGACCAAGAACGGATCGAGTTATGTCGCCATCGTCGATGCACGCAAGCTCGATTACTACCATGCCCTTGAAGCGGAGCATGCGGGTCTGGTGCTACTGGGCGAAGCCGAGGCGGGTTTGCGGCAAATTCTTGCCGGGCAGCGGGTGTCATCGGATGAATTGTTGGCGGCCTTGTCGGACCAATGACCTTGCCAATAAGGGCAAGCGTTGAAGCGGCCCCGAACTTTCTCAGCAACCTTGAAACAGCCCGACTTTTCCTCGTCGAACAAGATACCGACTCGGCGGACGAGCGCTTCCGCAAGCTGAAGCAAGAACTGCGCGAGATGATCGACATAGTGTCGTGGTCGCCGGCGAGTGGTCGATCTGCACGTTTTCTGGACAGCCGCTCGGCGCAAGCAAGGCTGCGGACTGCATCGGTCAAGAACCTGGCCGCCCAAGCCGGTTTACCCAATTTGCGCGAATACGTGCTGGGTCGATACATTGTTTTGTACGCGCACGCCGAGGCGGAGGTGGTGTTGCTGGCGTTGAAACACCAGCGGCAACTGATTTATTGCGTAGCGGAATAGCTGGGGTACAAACCACGCTTCTCTTGGATTTCAATCATGCCAACCATTAGCCAATTCTTCGGAATACTCATTCACATGTACATTCGCGGTGAACACAACCCGCCGCATTTTCACGCTCTCTACGCCGAGTATGAGGCGCAGATCGATATTCAGACGCTGGAAGTGATTGAAGGAAAACTGCCGCGCCGCGCCCTGGTCATGGTGCTGGAATGGGCCAATGAACACCGGACCGAACTGATGGAGGACTGGAATCTATGTCGAGCCAAGCAATTACCGAAACCCATCAAACCACTGGAGTAATTCCCGCCGCACCATGGCGCTTGCGCGCACTCAGTGTGCTTCCGCAATGGCAACTGGCGGTCACATTCAATGACGGTTTAACCGGCATAGTCGATGTTTCCGCGCTGGTGCATGGGCAGGATGCCGGTGTCTTCGAGGCGCTGCGCGATCCGGCTTATTTCGCGCGCGCCTATCTCGATTGCGGGGCAATAACGTGGCCTAACGGCGCTGACCTTGCTCCAGATGCCATGCACAAGGAAATTCGTAGCAGCGGTGTGTGGCGCGTTTTGGATTGACTTTGCCCGTTGCATTGAGTGCGTTTCCGCACTGACGCGCGAGCTGGTCGATGTTTCTGGCGGACGTACCCGCGTCGGCGGAGTTATTCGGCCCGCAAGCGGGCCTCCTACCTGACGCGCATTCCGGTGTAGGCTGGCGGCCCGTTTTCAGCCTGCCGCCTGCTTCATGCCCGACACCTCCCTCCTCGCCGCCTTCCTCACCGGTCTGCTCGGCGGCACGCATTGCGTCGGCATGTGCGGCGGCATCGTCGCGGCGATGTCGTTTCACAGCGAGGGTGGCAAGAGCGGGCGGCAGCCGTTCGGCTTTCATCTCGGCTACAGCGCCGGCCGCATCGCCAGTTATGTCGCGCTCGGCGCACTGGCTGGCTTGATCGGTTCCGCCGCGTTTTTGTCGGACAGCCTGTTCCCGTTGCAGCGCGGTCTGTATGTGCTGGCGCAGGTCGTGTTGATCCTGCTCGGCCTCTATCTGGCTGGCCTGAATCAATCGATTCGGGTGCTGGAAAAAGCCGGCGGCGTGGTCTGGCGGCGGGTTCAGCCGCTGCTCGCCAAGGTCATGCCGGTACGCAATCTGGGCCAGGCGGTGGCGGCGGGTGCGCTGTGGGGCTGGCTGCCGTGCGGCCTGGTTTACAGCGTGCTGGTGATGGCGTTATCCACTGGCGGTGCGATCGAGGGCGCTGCCTTGCTGCTGGCTTTCGGGCTGGGCACGCTGCCCAATCTGTTATTGATGGGCTGGGCAGCGGAAAGCTTGCGCGCCTTCACGCGCCAGGTCTGGGTGAAGCGCGCTGCGGGCGCGGCCGTGGCGGCGATGGGATGCTGGGGGTTGTTTCAGTTGGTCCGCTGACTTGTTTTACTGGACGTTGAATGTCCGCGAAAATTCTGCCTTCAGCGGTTTGCCGAGCACATTGGCATTGACCAGAAAGCGGAGCGTGTCGGGGGTGTTGACGCGATATTCGCCCAGGTAATAGACGCCATCCGGCTGACGTATTTCCCGGATCGGGATGGTGAACAATTTGTTGTCTTGCGTGACCGCGCCAGCGTAAACCTGCCCGGGTACCGATTCGGCCTTGCCGTTGCGCCCCTTTTTGATCAGGGTGACGGTGAGCAGACCGCGCCCGGCGGCAGGGGTGATGTTGTAGTCCTTGGCGGCTTCCGGCGTCAGCTCGGTGGAAGCCGCGGCGACGCTGTGCATTTCCAGATCGCCGACCTTGGCGACTTCGGCGGCGCTGGCCATGCCGGCGGAGGCCAGGGCGAGCGGTAACAGCAGCAAACGGTAAAACATGGTTTTCTCCTTGAATAATCGGTTCTGGATGCCACTATAGCCGCGCCAGAAGTTGCGCGGGGGGCGGGTGATAGACTCGCTCGCCTTTGTTACACCGCTTAGAGCTCATTACAACGCAAATGACCCAAATGACGCCGCAAGAAATTGTCCATGAACTCGATAAACACATCGTCGGCCAGAATGCCGCCAAGCGCGCCTGCGCCATCGCGCTGCGCAATCGCTGGCGGCGGATGCGGGTCGAAGGTGTCATGCGCCAGGAAATCACCCCCAAGAATATTCTGATGATCGGCCCCACCGGCGTCGGCAAGACCGAGATCGCGCGGCGTCTGGCGCGGCTGTCCGGGGCGCCGTTCATCAAGGTGGAGGCGACCAAATTCACCGAAGTCGGCTATGTCGGCAAGGATGTCGATAGCATCATCCGCGACCTGGCCGAAATCGCCGTCAAGCAGGCGCGCGAGGAAGCCACTCGCAAGGTGCGCATGCGCGCCGAGGAAGCCGCCGAGGAACGCATTCTCGATGTGCTGTTGCCTGGCGCGCGCGACGCCTGGCAGGTTGACGCAAACGCCAGCGACGCCAAACCGGAGGAATCCGCCACCCGTCAGAAATTCCGCAAGATGCTGCGCGAGGGGCAACTCGACGACAAGGAAATCGAACTCGATCTGGCGATATCGAGCGCGCAGATGGAAATCTTCGCGCCGCCCGGTATGGAAGAGCTCACCACGCAGTTGCAGGGCATGTTCCAGAATCTGGGCCAGAAGCGCAGCCAGAAGCGCAAGTTGAAGATTTCCGAGGCGATGAAACAACTGGCCGACGAAGAAGCCGGCCGCTTCGTCAACGAGGATGAAATCAAGCTCGCGGCGGTGCGCAATGTCGAATCCAACGGCATCGTGTTTCTCGACGAAATCGACAAGATCGCCGGCCGCGAAGGTACCGGGCCGGATGTCTCACGTCAGGGCGTGCAGCGCGATCTGCTGCCGCTGGTGGAGGGTTCCACGGTTTCGACCAAGTTCGGCATGATCAAGACCGACCACATCTTGTTCATCGCCAGCGGCGCGTTTCACCTGTCAAAACCGTCCGATCTGATCCCCGAGTTGCAGGGCCGTTTTCCGATCCGGGTCGAATTGCAAAGCCTCAGCGTGAGCGACTTCGAACGCATCCTGACCGGCACCGACGCCTGTCTGACCCGGCAATATCAGGCTTTGATGGCAACCGAAGGCGTCGGTCTGGAATTCAGCGACGACGCCATCCGCCGCCTGGCCGAACTGGCCTGGCAGGTCAACGAACGCACCGAAAACATCGGCGCGCGCCGGCTCTACACGGTGATGGAACGCCTGCTGGATGAGTTGTCGTTCGACGCCGACAAGCGCGCCGGCGAAACGCTGAAGGTCGATGCAGATTACGTCGATACGCGTCTGAAGGAATTGGCGGCGAGCGAGGATCTGGCGCGCTATGTTTTGTAAGTGCGACGCCTGTCGATATCATTCGCAAAGCCGTAGGGTGCGCCGCGCGCACCGATCAACCTCCGCTGGTGCGCGCGGCGCACCCTACGACCAACGCTTCAAGACCGCATGTTTTAAGCAACTAACGCTTTGAATCCCTTGAACCAATACAACGAATCGTCGATCCGCGTCCTCAAAGGCCTGGAGCCCGTCCGCGCGCGGCCGGGCATGTACACGCGCACCGACACGCCGACGCACATCATCCAGGAAATCATCGACAACGCCGCCGACGAGGCGCTGGCCGGTTACGCCAAGACCTTGGCGGTGAAGATTCATCTGGATGGCTCGGTATCGGTCGAAGACGATGGCCGCGGCATTCCGGTCGGGCCGCATCCGACCGAGAAGGAGCCGACGGTCGTCGTCGTGTTCACCCGTCTGCATGCCGGCGGAAAATTCGACAAGACCACCGGCGATGGCGCTTATGCCTTCTCCGGCGGCCTGCACGGCGTCGGCGTTTCGGTGACCAATGCGCTGTCCACCCGTTTGGCCGTCACCGTGAAGCGCGATGGCGAGATTTCTTCGCTCGAATTCGCCAACGGCGGTGTTCTCGCCGTGCCGCTGACGGTGACCGGCAAGTGCGCCAAGAAAGACACGGGAACCCTGGTGCGCGCCTGGCCGGACGCGAGCTTCTTCGATTCGCCGCGCATTTCGCTGAATGAAATGGAACGTCTGCTGCGCGCCAAGGCGGTGCTGCTGCCGGGCGTCACGGTCAAGCTCAGCCTCGAACGCGAGGGGCAGCCGGATCAGGAAAAAATCTGGACTTATCCGAACGGCCTGCCGCAATACCTGGCCGAGCTTCTTGGCGATGACGTAAACCCGGTCGAAACGCTGGTTCCGGCCTTTGGCGGCGAGCGTTATGCCGATGGCGAGGCCAGTGGTGGAAACACCAGCACCTTCGCCAAAGGCGAAGGCGCAGCCTGGGTATTTACCTGGTCGGAGGGGACGCTGGCGGCGGAAAGTTTCGTCAACCTGATCCATACCGCGCAGGGCGGCACCCACGAAGCAGGCTTGAAAGCCGGCGTGTTCGACGCGGTGAAAAGCTTCGCCGAACATCACGGCCTGCTGCCGCGCGGCGTGCAATTGCGCCAGGAAGATGTCTGCGGCCGCATGAGCTTTGTCTTGTCGGCACGCATTCTCGACCCGCAGTTCCAGGGCCAGGTGAAGGAAAAACTCAACTCGCGCGAGGCGGTCAAACTGGTCTCGGCGATGGTGCGCGACCCGTTCGAGGTCTGGCTCAACAGCCATGTCGAACACGGCAAGGCGCTCGCCGAACTGGCCAGCCGCGCCGCCGCCGCGCGCCTCAAGTCGGCGCAGAAAGTCGAAAAGAGAAAGCAGTCTTCGGTGGTCGTGTTGCCCGGCAAGCTGTCCGATGCCTCCGGCTCCAATCCGGAAGACCTGGAAATCTTCCTGGTCGAGGGCGATTCCGCCGGCGGCTCCGCGAAACAGGCGCGTGACCGCGAAACCCAGGCCATCCTGCCGTTGCGCGGCAAGGTGCTGAATACCTGGGAAGTCGAACCGGAACGGCTCTACGCCAACAACGAAGTCCACGACATCGCGGTAGCGCTGGGCGTCGAGCGGCATGGCTTCAACGATCACCCGGATATGTCCGGTCTGCGCTACGGCAAAGTCGTCGTGATGAGCGACGCGGACGTCGATGGCTCGCACATCCAGACCTTGTTGCTGACCTTGTTTTTCAAGCATTTCCCCCAATTGGTGGAACAGGGTCGCATCCACATCGCGCAGCCGCCGCTGTATCGAGTCGATGTGCCGGCGCGCGGCAAGAAGCCGATGCGCCGTTTTTACGCGCTCGACGACGACGAGTTGGTGGCGATTCAGGATCGTCTGGTGCGCGAGGGCATCAAACAGGAAGCCATCGAAGTCGGTCGCTTCAAAGGCCTGGGCGAGATGAATCCGGAACAGTTGCGCGAGACCGCGATGAGTCCGGCGACGCGGCGGGTGCTGCCGGTGCGGGTGACGCGCGATGAAATGGAGAGCGCCGTGGCGATGTTCGACATGCTGATGGGCAAGGGCGAGGCCAGCGCGCGGCGCGAGTGGATGGAATTGAAAGGAAATACCGTGGAGGCGGATATATGAGCAGTGAGATGAGCAGTGAGACCAAAAAACCGGCCGAGAAAGTTACGCCGGCAACTGAAGCAATTGAGGCAACTCCGGCGGCCAGCCCCGCGAAGGAGTCGGACGAACGCCGCTTCTGTTCCAGTTGCAGTCGTACCAAGCCGATCCTCGGCGGCGTCATGGCGCGCTGTGCGAACGGCACCAAACGCTGGAAATGCGCCGACTGCCACGCGCGTTCGAAAGCGCATCTGGCATCGGTCAAGAAAAGCCAGTGATGCACGCTGAAGCTGCACAGCCCTGAACAGCCGTCGCTGAGAAATGACTCTGTTCGCCGCACTCGGTTTCAGTTGGGATCGATCCGCTCTGCCTGCCGGGATGCCGACTTACAGCAACGAGCGCGTGTGCTTTCGGCTGCACCGGATGTTGCCGGAATTCGTCTGGGACGCCAGCGTGCTGGAAGGCAACCCTTTCACCTACCCGGAAGTGCAAACCTTGCTGGAGGGCGTCACCGTTGGCGGACGCAAACTCAGCGATCAGGAACAGGTGTTGAATCTGGCCGCCAGCGCAAAACGCCTGCTCGACCTGGTCAAGCGCAGCGAATTCACGCTCGACAAGGCGATTTTTTGCGAACTGCATGCACTGGTTGCCAGTAACGAAGCCCTGGAATGGGGACATTTCCGTGGCGAAGGGCGGGAAACCGGTTACACCCCGGATGTAAGCCTGGGCGAACACGGCCGTTACACGCCGCTGCCGACATTGCCGGGCGCGCCAGTGCTGAATCAGGTTTTCGCCGACGGCGTGGCAGCCTTGAACAACCTTCCTTCGCCGTTCGAGAAAGGCCTCGCGTTCTTTCTCTTCGGCGCGCTGCAGCAATTCTTTTTCGACGGCAACAAACGCACTTCCCGTTTCATGATGAACGGCATGCTGATGTCGGCGGGTATCGACGCGATCAGCGTTCCCGCCGCCCGCGCGCAAGATTTCAACGAAAAAATGGTGCGCTTCTATCTGACCAGAGAGGCCACCGAAATGATGGCGTTTCTGGTCGATTGCCACTCGGATGCGGATGCGATCCGCGCCATGAATTAACCCATTTCAAGATGCCCCACGCTGAAGACACGCTGACCCCCGACCTGTTCAACGACACGACCGCCACCGGACAGCAACCGCCCGCGCCGCCACCGCCGCCTGCTTCGGACGGCGAAGAACCGAAGGATTACCTGTCGCTCGCCGATTACGCCGAGCGCTGTTATCTGGCCTACGCGATGAGCGTGGTCAAAGGCCGCGCGCTGCCCAATGTCGAAGATGGCATGAAACCGGTGCAGCGCCGCATCCTGTTCTCGATGCGCGAGATGGGCCTGGGCTCGGCCACCAAACACGTCAAATCCGCGCGCGTGGTCGGCGACGTGATCGGAAAACTGCACCCGCACGGCGACCAGTCGGTGTACGACGCGATGGTGCGCATGGCGCAGAGCTTCACGCTGCGCTATCCGCTGATCGACGGCCAGGGCAATTTCGGCTCGCGCGACGGCGACGGCGCGGCGGCGATGCGTTACACGGAAAGCCGATTGACGCCCATCGCCGAACTGCTGCTGGCCGAAATCGACGCCGGCACGGTCGATTTCAAACCCAATTACGACGGCGCTTTCCGGGAACCCGCGCTGTTGCCGGCGCGGCTGCCGATGCTGCTGGCCAACGGCGCGTCCGGCATCGCGGTCGGCATGGCCACCGAGATGCCGCCGCACAACCTGCGCGAAATCGCCGAAGCCGCGATCCAGGTGCTGAAGCATCCCGCGACCAGCACGCAAGAACTGATGGCGCATATCCCCGGGCCGGATTTCCCCGGCGGCGGCCAGATCATTTCCGCCCCGGCCGACATCCTCGCCGCCTACGAAAGCGGACGCGGCAGCCTGCGCGTGCGGGCGCGCTGGGAAGTCGAACAACTGGCGCGCGGCCAGTGGCGCATCGTCGTCACCCAGTTGCCGCCCGGCGTTTCCACCGCCCAGATCCTGACCCAGATCGAGGCGATCACCAATCCGCAGGTCAAGACCGGCAAGAAGGAACTCAGCCAGGAACAGAAGACGCTGAAGACCGCGATGCTGGCCGCGCTGGAAACCGTGCGCGACGAATCGGACGAAAAAGCGCCGGTGCGCATCGTGCTGGAACCGCAATCGCGCAATCAGGAGCCGGAAGCCTTCATGCGCCTGCTGCTGGCGCAGACCAGCCTGGAAACCACCGCGCCGATGAACCTCACCGTGGTCGGCCGCGACGGTCGCCCGGGCCAGAAAGGGCTGCGCGACCTGTTGCTGGAATGGGTCGATTTCCGCCTCGTTTCGGTGCGCCGGCGCAGCCAGTTCCGCCTCGACGCGGTCAATCGCCGCATGCATATCCTGGAAGGCCGGCAAGCGGTTCTGCTCAACATCGACGAAGTGATTCGGGTGATTCGCGAAGCCGACGACCCGAAGGCCGACCTGATCGCCGCCTTCGGCTTGAGCGAGATTCAGGCCGAGGACATCCTCGAAATCCGTCTGCGCCAGTTGGCGCGGCTGGAAGGCATCAAGATCGAAAAGGAACTCGGCGAACTGCGCGACGAACGCGACGGCCTGCTGCGCATCCTCGGCGACGAGGTTGAACTCAAACGTCTGGTGGTCGCCGAAATTCGCGCCGATGCCAAGAAGTACGGCGACGACCGCCGCACCCTGATCGAAACCTCGGCGGCGGTGACCGCCTCCAGCGCGGACGCCGCCATCGCCGACGAACCGGTGACGGTGATCGTGTCGAAAAACGGCTGGATGCGCGCCCGAGGAGGGCATGGTCTCGACCTCGCCGCCGTGCAATACAAGGCCGGCGATGCCGCGCTGGCGGTGATCGAAACCCGTACCGTGTGGCCGCTGGTGCTGCTCGATTCCGCCGGCCGCAGTTACAGCATCCGCATCGCCGACCTGCCCACCGGGCGCGGCGACGGCGTGCCGATGTCCAGCCTGCTCGAAATGGGCCGCGGTGCGCGCCTGATGTTCGCGCTCTCGGCCGCGTCGGAAACCCGCTTGCTGATCGCAAGCAGTAGCGGTTACGGCTTCCTCTGCCTGATATCCGACCTGCTCTCGCGCCAACGCGCCGGCAAGGCTTTCCTGACCCTGGAAGAAGGCGGCGCGCCGCTGCCGCCGATGTACCTGCACGGCGACTGGATCGCCGCCGCCGCCGACAACGGCAAACTGCTGGTCTTCCCACTGGAAGAAATGAAAACGCTGACCGGCGGCAAGGGCGTGCAGATCATGAAGCTGGAAGCGAACGAACGTCTCAGCGCCGTCACCTGTTTCGGTGGTCAACCCGGTGGCCAACGCCTGCTGCTGGAAGGCAAAACCCGCACCGGCAAACCGGTCAGCACGGTGCTCTCCGGCGCAGCCCTGATTCGCTACCAGTTGCACCGAGCGCGCAAGGGTTACGACATGGAGAAGATCGGCAGCGTGACCCGCCTGGCAGCGGCCGAGTAGCGGTGGATTGAGCCAGCGCCGCCGCGCGTGCTAACGCGCATCGTCATGCTTCACAGCTTCATCCAGAAATCCGGGCGCACACTCACGCGTGAACGCGATGTCGCCGAAATCCGAATGAACCTGAAAACCGCAGTTGAAGCGCTCGTAGGTGCGAATTTATTCGCACAATCAAGGACTTCGGTGCGAATAAATTCGCACCTACAGATATCTCGCAACACATTGAATCGTAATAAATCTATCCGCCAACCGAGGTTTTCAGGGATGAAGGAGATCAAACGTGCAAACACATGATCAGTTGGTAGAGAAACTCATGCGCCGTCCTGGTGTACACACCGAGGTTGAGCGTATTGAACAAGACGAGAGCGTGCTGCTGGATGCCCTGCTCAAAGCGCGCCAGGAGGCGCACCTCACACAGGCGCAGGTGGCGGAACTTATGGGAAAACCCAAGCACCCGCGGTAGCCCGGCTGGAACGCTCGCTGGCTACGGATAAGCTTCACCGTCGATTGCCACCCTTCGCAAGTACGTCAAGGCGTGCGGTAAGAGCTTGGTTTTGCGCATTGCATGGGTGATGTGCCTGGTGGAAACACTGCCACGCTCAAGAGGGCCACCGGGCCATGTTTGACGCGCGGAGGAATGCCCAATTGGCTTGCCGTCCTGGCGGCGGCTGGGATAAGCGTAAGCCGATTGACCTAAAAAGGGCGCGGGGCCATAGTCACGGCCATCGTTCGGGCAGAAAGCAACAACAACAACCGCCCGTATTCCTTGGGAGAGTTCATCGCCGTGACGCTTCACTTCAACCTCCAGCCCCACCAGGCGAATTCAATTTACATAGCCGCTTTGGCTTCTTTGTCTGAGCTAAGCGGTTCAGTCCAACAGCTCGTATCCCTCGCCCCCCGCCAGACGCCTCGCGTAACCCAGGCCGCCTCGCGGCTGGGGGACGAGGGATACGAGTCATTTCGTTAGGGCGCCAAAATGACTTGTACATTGTTGCTCGGGTTAGGAATCGCACTTCTTGGGGGTGGCGTTGCAGCTTGGGTATTTTCTGCTATCACCGTCTTTCTCTTAAAGTTACCTCCCAAATCTGCCAGCTCAGTTAAGCGCATTCCCCCGTGGCTTACTGGGCTTGTCGAAAGAAGCTTCTTTGTTGTACTAGTTGCCACACGGGTTGAAGGTGTTCCAGAAGCCATGATTGGATGGTTAGCAATAAAGCTCGCAGTAAATTGGCAGAAGCTCGACCCAGACAAAAATCCAGATGCACAAACCCGTGGGCTTCTGGCATTACTGTCAGGGGCTATTTCACTGGTATGTGCTTATGTTGGTGGCGCCATTATTTCTGGTGTTATCTATGTTGGCACCTAAATCACGTTAGGTATCTCTGCTATGCGAATCTATATTCTTCTGCCATTGCTAATACCCGCGCTTTGCGGCGCGGCTGATCTCGAATACAAATGCACCGTAAAAGGCGAGATGTTTCTGCAGGACAATGGAAACCTAAAGCCCTATGCTCGTCCCGTCGAGATTGGAAAACAATTCGCAGTTGATCGAGTCAGTGGCAAGGTGGTCAGTGCGCCACTTCGTAATCTCACCGCCGCAGAAATCAGGGTTTTAAACCGAGGCGACAAAGACCACACGTTTGAGTTGTTATCTGTTTCCTCTCCAACTGGTAAGGCCACCACCGACTTACTGGTAATTCACGAGTCCGTAAAAAACAAGAACAAGCCATTCGTGGCAGTAACATCAATTGGCGAAGTATATTCCGGCATATGCGAGTAATACCTAACGGGCGCTTCGAGAGGGACGCTCCGCCAGCAAGCTTCGCTTGCCGGCTACGCGCCCATCAAGCTAAACAGTTGGGCCGCCAAGAATTAAGGAGCTGAGCAGCATGACTAAACCAACAATTTTATTCGCTTTGGTAGTGTGCTTTGCGTGCGGTGTTGCGTTGGCTGGCGAAACGATTACTGCACAAGAAGTGGAAGGATATTTCTACGCTGCTGGAGAGATGAAACGTTCAAAAGGTCAGTTCGAGATCACTTACTATATAGAAAAAGACACCGTCACTCGGACGAGAGTTTACGACCTCAACAAAAAGAAAGTCATACCCGATGACACCGTCTACAGAATTCAGCGACAGCTCGAGTCCGACCCAACCAAAGGAATGTCGATTAGTGGGAAAACGACAATACGGGCCATTGGGCAGCCAGGCACTAACGCTGTGGAAATCCTAATGATTGGTGAAACATTCATCCAGTCCGTGAAATCAACTTCGGACTACTTCGTTATTAGCAGACTAAAACGCACCAAGTAGGGGCTAAATTAAATGGGCTAGGCTCGGAGCTAAAGGGGCCAGGCTCGAATTATTCAGGGCTATACTCGTTTCATGCTCGGACCCTCACTCATTCGCCCGTCTTTCTGCTTCACATGCTCAAGCTGTGTTTGGGGAGAGTATGTCCAAGGATTTGATTTATGAAATTCGAATGAGACGACACGAAGGCAGTTTCAAATATGGGAAAGCATGGCGTTTCTTTCCAAGAAGCCTCGACCGTCTTCGCTGATCCTTTCGCCGGAACCTTTCCGGACCCGGATCATTCTCAAGGTGAGGAACGTGGCTGACAGTGGGGGTTTCGGTTGAAGGAAGGCTTCTTGTCGTTGCTCATGCCGAGCACGACGTTACATTCCGTATCATCAGCGCCCGTGTGGCGACAACGCATGAAAGGAATTGTTATGAGCAATGAGTCGGACGATCTGCGCCCTGAATACGATCTTGATTTTTCCAAGGCCGTGCGTGGCAAGCATTACAAGCAATATAGGGAGAGTAGCAATGTCGTTGTTTTGGATGGCGATGTGGCAGCCCGTTTTCCAAACGCAGCTTCGGTAAATGCCGCCTTGCGCGCCATGCTCCAGTTTGCGGCGCAAGCTGCCAGCCTCACTTCAATCTCAACCGAGGCGCCCAAAACCCATTCCGTTTCACACAACCCCCAGGGCTAACAGGGTGTTGAAAAACTCACCGTCACCCCGCCCCGGATGACTGCCTTCCGGGGTGACGGCCAGGCCGGGGTCCAGTGCGGCGAGATCAATAAAATAAACGGCTTCTGGATACCGGCCTGCTGTCACCCCGGAGTTGGGTAATCCGGGGCGGTATGACGGTTTTTTTGAGGGTTTTCACGTTTTTCAACACCCTGTTAAAGGCCCGATTTATTCGGGAAACCTCAGTTGACGGATAAATTTAGCGGGGTATCCGGATAAATGCGGCGCTACGTAGGTTGGGCAAAGCGAAGCGTGCCCAACGTTTTGCGCGTGGAATGTTGGGCACGCTTCGCTTT
>JAUYET010000035.1 GCA_030691265.1 Pseudomonadota bacterium | reverse complement strand
CCGTGTTCGCGGAACTGGCAAATAACCTGATCCGCTTCGTGGCGGGCGCCGCCAAACCCAGACCTGCTCATCCTAAGCCGCATCGGAAACATGCATATAAATCAACCACTTGAAATCTGATTGGTTAAGTTGAGAGGATTGGGCTACCGCCCCCTGCACCCCCGAAAGGGTCGAAGCGCTCGAAGTGCCGAATCACCCACGCCGCCGCAGCGCGCCCAATCCGGCCAAACCCAGACCCAACAGCATCAACGTCGCCGGCTCCGGCACGGCGGCGACATCGCCGGGGCGAACAGCCCAAGCGTAGTAGCCACTGGTCTTGGTGCCCGCGCCCTGGTAGCCGAGGCTCGTGCCGAAGCCCCACGCGTAGTCTTCTGCAACCGGCGCGTACTCCAAACCGGACCAGTACACGTAGGATTGGATGTTGATGAACTTCGCGAGATCGGCATCGCCACTGGCCAGGATGTTGCTCCCTGCAGTACCACCCAAGTCGTCGTAAAAGAGGTGCCCCATTTCGCTTTTCGTACAGTTGTAGCCAATGCACGGGCCTGTTCCGTCTTGGTTTAGCGCAGTGGGTAAGCGCCAATCGTCATAGCCACCGTAGCTGAGGCCTGCCGCCCAGGCATTGGCAGTGGCCCAGTTCATCCGGCCATCGACGTCGCCCGACGTGCCGCCGCTATTGGCATATTGGGTCGCCGCATAGTTGGCATCCGCCAGCCAGGTGATGTTCAGCACGTCGTCGTAGATCATCCCGCCGCCACGGTCGATCAGGGTGGCTTGCGCCGCGCCGCTAAGTGCAAGGCCGGCCAGCAGGGCCAGGATCAGGGGTTTCTTTTGCATGGTGTCTCTCCCAGGGTTGTTGTGCCGGACTATCCCGCACACACGGGAGGGCTTAAAGCAATTACCGCGCCATCACCCAGGATAATTTATTTTTCTGTTTTTATTCAGTCACTTGGCGACGAGGCAAGGCAAGGCAAGGCAAGGCAAGCAAAAGTGTAAATATTGCCGACAATTTCGCTCCCTGAAACGTAGGTGCGAATTTATTCGCACAGCCCGGCATGCCGATGCGAATAAATTCGCACCTACAGCAACGCCAGGTTATCGCGGTGGATCAGTTCCGGTTCATCGACGTAACCCAGCATGGCCTCGATCTCGACACTCGGTTTCCGGATCACCCGACGCGCTTCGTCGGCGCTGTAATTGACCAGCCCACGCGCGATATCGCGGCCGCTTTCATCCAGGCAGGCGACGATGGCGCCGCGTTGAAAATCGCCGATGACTTCGACCACGCCGATCGGCAACAGGCTCTTGCCCTGTGTTTTCAGGGCATGCGCGGCGCCGGCATCGAGCACCAGTTTGCCAACCACTTGCAGGTGATCCGCCAGCCACTGATGACGCGCCGCCAGCGGCGCCTGGGTTGCAATCAGTTGCGTGCCCAAAAGTTCTCCGGCGCCCAAACGCGCCAGCACATCCGGCTCGCGGCCGCTGACGATGACGGTATGCGCACCGCTGCGCGCGGCGCGCTTGGCGGCCAGTATCTTGGTGAGCATGCCGCCGGTGCCGACGCTGGAACCGGCGCCGCCGGCCATTTCTTCCAGTTTCGGATCGCCCGCCACCGCTTCATGCACGAATTCGGCATCCGGGTTTTTGCGCGGGTCGGCGGTGTAGAGGCCGGGCTGGTCGGTCAGGATGATCAGCGCATCGGCTTCGATCAGATTCGCCACCAGCGCGCCGAGTGTGTCGTTGTCGCCGACCTTGATCTCGTCCGTGGTGACGGTGTCGTTCTCGTTGATGATCGGGATCACCTTCAAGGCCAGCAACGTGCGCAGGGTCGAGCGCGCATTGAGATAGCGTTCGCGGTCGGCGAGGTCGGCATGGGTCAGCAGAATCTGCGCCGAAGCCAGGTTGTGCTGGCGAAAACTGCGTTCATAGGCTTCGATCAGGCCCATCTGGCCGACGGCGGCGGCAGCCTGCAATTCGTTGAGTGCGCGCGGCCGCTTGTTCCAGCCCAGGCGCTGCATGCCTTCGGCGATGGCGCCGCTGGAAACCAGCACGATTTCCTTGTTCAGCGCGATGAGTTTGGCGATCTGCTCGGCCCAGAGCGCCAGGCGGGCATGATCGAGACCGCGCCCATCGTTGGTGACCAGACTGCTGCCCACCTTCACGACCAGACGCCGGGCGCTGGCAATGACTGACGAGGTCATTCTTCCGCGTCCTCCTCGGCAGCGAACGTCCCGGTTTCCTCCGCGGTTGTCTCGGCAGCCGCCAGTTTGTTCAACTTGGCCGGCTCCTGATGCGGCTCGGCCGCCCGGGTGGCATCGACATGATCCATGATGGCGAACACCAGCGGTTTGCAGCCTTCCCCGGTCATCGCGGAGATCGGGTACACCGGCCCGGTCCAGCCGAAATCGCGGATGAAGGCGGCAACCCGTTCGGCGCGTTCGCCGGGCTTGCCCGAGGCGTCGATCAGATCGGTCTTGTTGAGCAACAGCCAGCGCGGCTTTTCCGCCAAAGGATCGACCGGCTGATCGATTACGTCGTACTTTCTCAACTCCTCGACGATGGCGCGCGCCTCTTGCACCGGATCGACCTCGGGCGAGAACGGGGCCAGATCGACCAGATGCAGCAGCAAACGAGTGCGTGCCAGATGGCGCAGAAACTGATGTCCCAGACCCGCGCCTTCGGCCGCGCCTTCGATCAGGCCGGGAATGTCGGCCACCACGAAACTGCGATCGTGATCGACGCGCACCACGCCCAGATTGGGGTGCAAGGTGGTGAACGGGTAATCGGCCACCTTGGGCCGGGCGGCGGAAATCGAACGGATGAAGGTGGATTTGCCGGCATTCGGCATACCCAGCAAGCCGACATCGGCCAGCACTTTCAACTCCATGTGCAAGCGCCGCGCCTCGCCTTCTTCACCCTGCGTCGATTGGCGCGGCGCGCGGTTGGTACTGGACTTGAAATGCAGATTGCCGAGGCCGCCATTGCCGCCTTTGGCGACCAGCGCACGCTGGCCATCCTCGGCGAGGTCGGCGAGCAGAACGCTGTTTCCATCCTCGCCGGCTTCTTGCTCGCGGACGACCGTGCCGACCGGCACACGCAGGAGGATGTCATCCGCGCCGCGCCCGTAGCAGTCGGCGCCACGGCCACCTTCGCCATTGCGGGCGCGAAAGTGGCGGGTGAAGCGGTATTCCACCAGCGTATTGATGTTGCGGTCGGCGACCACCCAGATGCTGCCGCCACGCCCGCCATCGCCGCCATCCGGGCCGCCTTTGGGGATGAATTTCTCGCGACGAAACGAGACGGCGCCATTGCCGCCGTCGCCAGCGGTTACGTCGATACGGACTTCGTCAATAAATTTCATGGGGGACCAGGTTTACGGAATAGGCACGCGGCCAAAACAAAAAAGCCCTATCCGCGGATAGGGCTCCTTGCCGAACAGACGCGTGAAAGTTACGCAGCAGCCGCGGCTTCCACCACAGGCACCACGCTGACCGTGCGACGCCTATGCGGACCTTTGACCGCGAACTGCACGACGCCGTCTTTCAGGGCGAACAGGGTGTAGTCCTTGCCGACGCCGACATTGGGGCCGGGATGGAACTGGGTGCCGCGCTGGCGCACCAGGATGTTGCCGGCGGGCACGAACTGACCGCCGTAACGCTTGACGCCCAGGCGCTTTGATTCTGAGTCGCGGCCGTTACGTGAACTACCGCCTGCTTTCTTGTGTGCCATGTTTATCTGCCTCTATCAAGCAACGGAAATGCCGTCGATGCGGATTTCCGTGTAGTTCTGACGATGTCCCTGGGTCTTGCGATAGTGCTTGCGGCGACGCATCTTGAAGATCATCACTTTTACGCCGCGACCATGCGACAGCACGGTGCAACGCACCGAAGCGCCAGCAAGCATCGGCGCACCGATCTTGATATCGGCGCCGTCCGCCACCATGAGCACATCCTTGATTTCCACCTCGCCGCCGACTTCAACGGGCAGGGTCTCCACTTTCAATTTGCCGCCTGCGGCAACCTTGTACTGCTTGCCACCGGTCTTGATTACCGCGTACATGCCTGTCTCCAAAACTTGGTCGATCCGGAAAACGCAGCACTCTATCGGAATCGTCTTCTCATTGCAAATCAAAGGTGTATCCGTGCGTGCGTCCATGCGCATGAGGCTTCTGCAAGCAGGTATATTGGCGCGGCTTCTTCTTCCATTACTTCCCCTTGTCCCGTGGCCTCTTCCCGAGAGATTGATGCGTTCCTTGCCGGCGTCGAGCGGCGGGCATACAAGCAGGCGCTGTTCACCATACAAGATCACCATGTGGCGCTGGATGTCGTTCAGAACGCCATGCTGAAACTGGTCGAGCGCTATCACGACAAGCCCGCAGAGGAACTGCCGCCACTCTTCCAGCGCATCTTGCAGAACACGATTCACGATCACTTTCGGCGCACCAAGGTGCGTGAATTCTGGGTTCGCCTGGTTTCACCGCTACGCGACAAGGACGCTGAAAACAGCGAGACGCTGGAATCGCTCGCCGCCGCCTCGGAAGCCACGCATCAGCCCAGCCCGGAAAAGGAAGCCACTTCCAATCAACCGTGCTTATCGGGTTGTCACACCCACCCACTAGATGTAGTGGCGCGTGATTTCGCGGCATGGCGCCGTAGGTTGGGCAAAGCGAAGCGTGCCCAACAGCGCGCCGGTTCGTTGGGCACGCTTCGCTTTGCCCAACCTACGTCACTACCGGTA
>JAUYET010000031.1 GCA_030691265.1 Pseudomonadota bacterium | reverse complement strand
GAGGCAACAGAGAAACAACGAAGACCAAGCGCGGAACACTGACGCAATGACAGCAGAAAAGCAGTGCGCCAGGCGGAGAAAGGCTGCGAAACAAGGTGCGATGATCTCGGCATTTGTATGGTCATAAAATAATTTGGCGCTAACGTCTTAGGTTAAGCAGCCGCAGCGCAAAGCGCCAACTACGAAGTGAACCCCGCCGGCCCGCGGTCTGCTTGAACCGCCTGTTAGCGATGGCAATCTGCGATTTAAATGGTTTTCGTGGTGCGAAACAACGCGGAACAATACAACAAGGCATGAACGCAGGAATTGCAACCCGTGATGCGAAACAGCAGAAAACCAAAAAAGGCCAAGCGAGGAACACTGGCGCATTGATAGCAAAAAAGCAGTGCGCCAGGCGGCGAGAGATTGCAAACCAAGTAGCGATGAATTCGACTTTTGCATGGCTAGAAAATAATTGGGCGCTAACGTCTTAGGTTAACCGGGCGCGCGCGAGCCGGCAACCACGAAGTGAACCGGTATTTCGCGCGCTCCGGTTGAACCGCCAGTTAGCGATGGCAACAGTAAAAAAAGGTAATTTTGTTAGGCCACCGGATTTGAGTTTTTGATTTCAAATATCCGCTTAAGCTGGCGCTGCCTCTCAGCAATAGCAAGTTGTTTTGCTTGGCGTTTTCCATAGAAATTAACTGAGAATGATCGTGAGGCTTTAATTCCATTTTCATTACTCCAGTAGGCAACCCATTTTTCTTTGCCACTAGTTCCCTTGTAAAGGCCAACGCCAGGAATGCCTGACGTGTTGTTGCGCCGGATAATCGTCCGATGCCACAAATTATGCTCGGCTGGGGAAGGCGCAATGATAAGTACGTCGCGATATTCAAGGGCGGCTGACAAAGCCTGTTGCTTTCCACCGAAATTACTATCTGAGAACATTTTTATGATGATGCGGCTTCTCCGTTGAACCTGCACAAGCCAAGCATGGGTTCTTCGAGAGTCATCATCTATACGACGAATGTTGCGATGGAGCTTCATGATTCAGAAATAACAAAGGCGCTAGACATAATGGTTTAACGCGAGGCGGCCCGACTCCGGAGTAACGTGGATTGGGTGCCGTCGGCACGCAGAGCCACCCGGTTGGCACGTTGACACAACCTTTGAAAACAGGAGTCGAGCCATGACAAAGTCTAGCAACCTTTACGTCGGGATGGACGTACATAAAGAATCGATCGACATCGCCCTGGCAGGGGACGACGGGCAGCAAGAGGTGCGGCATTACGGCAGCATCGGCGGGGATTTGCCGGCGCTGGACCTGGCCGTTCGGAAATTCCAGGCGACCGGCAAGGTGCTGCACTTCGTCTACGAAGCCGGCCCCTGCGGCTATGTGATCTACCGCCACCTGGCCAGCAAGGGGCTGGACTGCGTCGTCGTGGCGCCCTCGATGATCCCCAAGCGCAGCGGGGACCGGGTCAAGACCGACCGGCGCGATGCCGAGATGTTGGCGCGGCTCCACCGTGCCGGGGAATTGAGCGCGGTGTACGTTCCCCACCCCGAAGACGAAGCCATCCGCGACCTGACCCGGGCGCGCGAGGCGGCCAAGGAAGCGCAGACGCGAGCGCGCCACCAACTCAAGGCCTTCCTGCTCCGCTCCGGCATCCCCTACGCCGGCAAGACATCGTGGACCCCGGCGCATCTGCGCTGGCTCGCCAGCCTCAAGCTGGGGCACCCGGTGCAACAGATCGTCTTCCAGGACTACGTCGACGCGGTGACGGCCGCCAGCGCACGGCTCGCCCGCATCGAAGGCTACTTGCGCGATGCCGTGGCCGAATGGCGGATGCAGCCCCTGGTGCAGGCCCTGCAGGCGTTGCGCGGGGTCCAGCTCGTAGTCGCCGCCACGCTCGCGGCGGAAGTCGGCCAGATCGACCGCTTTGGCAATCCGCGCCTGCTCATGGCCTACCTCGGGCTGGTGCCCAGCGAATATTCCAGCGGGCCATCGACCCGGCGCGGTCCGATTACCAAGTGCGGCAACAGCCACGCCCGACGGGTGCTGATCGAAGCCGCCTGGGCCTACCGGATGCCGGCGCGGATCACGCCGATCATCGCCAAGCGCCAGGACGGGCTCAGCGAGGCCGTCCGCGCCATCGCCTGGAAGGCGCAGGTGCGCCTGTGCAAGCGCTATCGCACCCTGCGGGCAAGGGGCAAGGAGCAGAACAAGGTGATCACCGCGATTGCGCGCGAACTCGTCGGCTTCGTCTGGGCGATCGCCCGCGAGGTGCCCGCCGTGATGCCCCAGCCCGGCTTATCCCCAGGCGGGGCGCTTCGTGCGTGAGGGGCGCCTGCGCGGCCCCGCCTGGGGATAAGCCGGGCTGGGGCGCAGGTAAACGTTGATAATCCGTTTCAAGGAGAGGCCTATCGAGCCATAAACCACAGACTGCGGACAAGGAACGGGGTGCGGTCGCGGTATTCGGAGAATCCTCGCAAACGTTATGAGCCGGGCATTGCGTCCCGACGCTCGCGCCTAGAGCGAGGCAGCTCCGCGACGAATAAATGTCAGGCGGTAACCAACCCGCGAATATCAGCATGATCAACCGTCGCCATTCCCACAGACCCCGCCCCGTTCCCTGTCCGCAGATTGCTTATTTGCATTACCACGCTATTAAGGCGGCGGGATTTTATTGTCCCCTTGACAAGTTAAACCATATCAACGTCTAGGTTAAGCAGCCGCGGCGCAAAGCGCCAACTACGAAGTGAACCCCGCCGGCCCGCGGTCTGCTTGAACCGCCCGTTATGCATTGCGGCAAAAATGTAAGCATATAATTGCCCCGAATTAATTAGCAAAAGCGTGGTCTGCTCCTATTGCCTAAATGACTACCAAGGTTCAGCTTCTTTCTTCTTCTCTGGGCGACTCAATACGAACTGCCCGTCATTGGCATCTATCCACTCCCAACCGATGTCGGCTACTGCTAGGCCCGGATAGCTTTCGCCATCCATCTCGTTCCACATCTCTTGCTCCCGAATCAGTTTCTTTTGCAGAAGGCGACGTACCGCAAGGTTAAATCCCATATTCGTTATTCCGGCGCGCTCTGCACTTCGTTTGACGCCGTTCACTCCGGTGGGCTGGTCCGGTAAGTAGGCGTCACCTGCGATCACTGCAAGTACCAGAATCTCCGGTTGAGAAAGCCCGTGAACAGGCGATATTGGATCTGTTTCGGCAATCTTGTCGAGAACAGCATCTTGTTTGATGATTGCTAAAAGCTTTGCGGTGAGACTATCCCGCAACTTATCAAAGTCGCTCGGAGAGTCTGCCAAATACGGAATGATGCTTCTGTGCTGAATATCAAACGGGTACTTTTTGCCAGTGCGTTCCTCTGAGCAAACCATGACTACAGGCCGCTCTGATGCGAATGCATAGCCAAGTTCGTACCAAACGTTTGGATTGTCGGCAGTAATGTCTGCTAAGCATATGGTGGCAAGCCTGATGCCTTTCTCAATTGAATCGATAGGAACTAAAACACCAGGGTCATGATCGACCCGGTACGGTTCAAGGCCAGCTGCTTCGATCGCAGGCTTATAAATGTCCTGAAAGCGCTTATCGAACTTCCCGGAATCAAATGGTTGAATCACAAAGCAAGTGGCCATAAAGGATTCCTATGAAGCATAACGTCCAGGTTAAGCAGCCGCGGCGCAAAGCGCCGGCAAAGACCAAACGCCGCCGGCCCGCGGTCTGCTTGAACCGTTTGTTAGCAGTGGCATACTGAGATTGAAATGGTTTTCATAGTGCGAAACAACGCGGAACAATACAAC
>JAUYET010000018.1 GCA_030691265.1 Pseudomonadota bacterium | reverse complement strand
GTCATACAAACGGCCAAATGGAGATCGCGTCATGCCAGTACTCAGTGACGTAGGTTGGGCAAAGCGAAGCGTGCCCAACGAACCGGCGCGCTGTTGGGCACGCTTCGCTTTGCCCAATCTACGGCTACTACCAGCCGGCGCAGATGCTCGCCGCCGTCGCCAAGCTGGTCCTGCCGTAACTGTCATACAAACGGCCAAATGGAGATCGCGTCATGCCAGTACTCAGTGACGTAGGTTGGGCAAAGCGAAGCGTGCCCAACGAACCGGCGCGCTGTTGGGCACGCTTCGCTTTGCCCAACCTACGGCGACTACATCTAGTGGGTGGGTGTGACAACCCGATAAGCACGCGTTAATGAATAACCTGGGCAAATGGAGACCGCGTCATGCCAGTACTCAGTCTTGAAGGCGAACTCACCATCTACACCGCCGCCACGCAGAAAGACGCGCTGCTGGCTTTTCTTGCCAGCGGCGACGACCTCGAGCTCAACCTGTCGCAGGTGACGGAAATGGATGCCGCCGGGCTGCAATTGCTGATTCTGACCAAGCACGAGGCGATGCAGACGGGCAAGGCCATGCGTTACACCATGCACAGCGCGCCGGTGCTGGAAGTGCTGGAACTCGCACGCATGAGCACGCTGTTCGGCGACCCACTCATCCTTTCCGGGCAGGACGCGGCATGAACTTCTGGGATCAAGACGCTGAAATGAAAGTCGCTTTCGACCTGTTTGTGGTCGAGAGCCGCGAACTGCTGCAAAGCATGGAAGACGGTCTGCTCGGGCTGGAGCATGAAACCGAGCCGGTGGAGAGCATCAACGCCATCTTCCGCGCCGCCCACACCATCAAGGGTTCGTCCGGCCTGTTCGGGCTGGATGTGGTGGTGCGCTTCACGCATGTGGTCGAAAACGTGCTCGACCGCCTGCGCGACGGCAAGATCGGCGTTGCGCCGGAACTCATCTCCGTCATGCTGCCTTGCCGCGACCACATTTCCGCCCTGGTCGAAGCCATCGCCGCCAACCAGGCCGCCGACACGCCCGCGCTCAATAGCGCCGGCGAGGCGCTGCTGGCGCGCCTGCAATCCTTTCAGGACCCCGCCAAGACGCGCCTGACGGAGGCGCCGGACGCCGTCGCCGAGCGCAGCGGCGGCGGCATGGTGGAGGCCGGTGACTGGCACCTGTCGCTGCGCTTTGGCGTGGACAGCTTCCGTAACGGCATGGACCCGCTCTCGTTCATTCGCTATCTGGGCACGCTGGGCGATGTCGTCAGTCTGACCACGCTGGCCGAGCAGATCCCCGTCGCCAGCGAAATGGATGCGGAATCCTGCTACCTCGGCTTCGAGATCGACCTGAAAAGCGCGGCCAGCAAAGAGGCCATCGAGGGCGTGTTCGAGTTTGTGCGCGAAGACAGCCGCATCCATATCCTGCCGCCCAACAGCCTGATCAATGACTACATCGAGCTGATTCGCAGCCTGCCGGAAGACGACCTGCACCTGGGCGAGATTCTGGTGAAAAGCGGCGTGCTCACGCAGCGCGAGCTGGATGAAGGTCTCAATCTGCAAAAGACCCACGCGGATGACGCCGCCGGGACGCAGCCGATCGGCGAGATTCTGGTGCAACAGCACGTGGTGCAGCAGCCGCTGGTGGACGCCGCACTGGACAAGCAGAAACAGGGCAAGGAATCCAAAGCGCGAGAAAACCAGAGCATTCGGGTCGATGCCGCGCGTCTGGATCAGCTCATCGAGCTGGTCGGCGAACTGGTCATTGCCGGCGCCGGGGCCGCCTTGCGCGCCTCCAAGTCCGGCGATCCTGCGCTGATCGAATCCATCAGCGAAGTCATGGGCATGGTCGAAGGCGTGCGCGACTCCGCCCTGCAACTGCGTATGGTCCCTATCGGCGCCACCTTCAGCCGCTTTCAGCGCGTGGTGCGCGATGTCTCCGCCGAGTTGGGCAAAGACATCCAGCTCGTCATCACCGGCGGCGATACGGAAGTGGACAAGTCGGTGGTGGAAAAAATCGGCGACCCGCTCATGCACCTGGTGCGCAATTCGATGGATCACGGCATCGAGTCAGGCCCGGTGCGCGCCGCCAACGGCAAGCCGGTCAAGGGCACGCTCAGCCTCAACGCGTATCACGAATCCGGCAACATCATCATCGAGGTCAGCGATGACGGCGGCGGTCTGAATCGCGAGCGCATCCTCGCCAAGGGCGTGGAACGCGGCCTGGTGCCGCCTGGCGCGATACTCACCGACAAGGAAATCTTCGCGCTCATCTTCGAGCCCGGCTTTTCCACCGCCGACCAGGTCTCCAACCTGTCCGGGCGCGGCGTCGGCATGGATGTGGTGCGCCGCAACGTCACCGCCCTGCGCGGCAGCATCGACGTGGAAAGCACTGCCGGCGCCGGTTCCATCTTCCGTATCCGTCTGCCGCTCACGCTTGCCATCATCGACGGCTTCCTGGTCGAAGTCGGCCATTCCGGATTCGTCATCCCGCTACAGCGCGTCATCGAATGTGTGGAAATCCCCGCCGACAGCCAGGCGCGCGATTACATGGACCTGCGCGGCGAGGTGCTGCCCTTCATCCGCCTGCGCGGTCTGTTCGAGGTGGAAGGTGCGCCGCCCAGGCGTGAGAACGTGGTGGTGGTGGAGCACGCGGGGGTCAAGACCGGCCTCGTGGTCGATCGCCTGCTGGGTGAGTTTCAGACCGTCATCAAACCGATGGGCACGCTTTTCGGCCATGTGCGCGGCATCGGCGGCTTCACCATTCTAGGCAGCGGCGAGGTGGCGCTGATTCTGGATATTTCTTCACTCATCCGGCACTACGCAGACTTGGAGAAGGCGAGCCATGTCTGATTGATCCCGCCCCAGTGAAACAACGCAACCGCTCATTCAACGCTCATTCAAATAACGCTGCCACAGAGAAAGAGGAGACATACCATGCGAACCAATTTGCCTGTCACTGGAAGGGAATATGTTCTGCGCGACGATCACATGATCGTGTCCAAGACCGATACGCGCGGCATCATCACCTACATCAACAAGGATTTTCTCGAGGTCAGCGGCTTTACCGAAGCGGAGCTGATTGGTTCGCCGCACAACATGGTGCGCCACCCGGATATGCCCGCCGAGGCCTTCGCCGACCTCTTCGCCACGCTACAGGCCGGCCTGCCGTGGACCGCGTTGGTAAAGAATCGCTGCAAGAACGGCGACCATTACTGGGTGCTGGCCAACGCCACGCCGATCTTCGAAGGCGGCCAGGTCACCGGCTACATGTCGGTGCGCAGCAAGCCGACAGCGCTGCAAATCGAGGGCGCCAGCCGCATCTACGCTGCGATCAAGCAGGGTGACAAGACCTGGAAGGTCGTGCATGGCCGCGCCGAGAAAAATAGCCTGATCGGGAAGCTCAATATATTCAAGAACATCGGCATCAAGGGCCGTTTGATCGCCATGATCGGCCTGGCCGCAGCGCTGCTGCTGCTGGTCGGTGGCGTCGGTCTGTTCGGCCTTCATCAGGCTGGCGAGGGTCTGCGCCGCGTCTATGAAGAACGCACCGTTCCGATGGGCCAACTGGACCGTATCGTGCGCAACCTGATCAGCAACCGCCTGAACATGACGGAGATGATCCTCGATCCCAGTCCCGTGAACATACGCACGAACATGGCGGATACCGAGAAGCGCATCGAGGAAATCCGCAAGCTATGGGAGACCTACACGGCCAAGCTGCACAGTGAGGAAGAAAAGGCCATGGCGGCTGAATTCGCGGCGAATCGCGGCCGTTACGTGAAGGAGGGTCTGCGCCCGGTCATGGCGGCCCTGGACGCCGGCCAGGTTGCCGGCGCGCGCCAGTCCTATGGCAAGCTGGATGCGTTGTACGAGCCGATGCGCAAGAACATCAACGCCCTGTTTGAACGGCAACTGCACAAGGCCGAAGAAGAATTCAAGGCGGCGCAATCCCGCTACGAGATGATCCGCAACTTCTCCCTTGCGGCGATCCTGTTCGGCATTGTCCTGGCGTCCTGGCTGGGCCTGATCATCATCCGCGCCATCACGCGGCCGCTCGACCGCGCAGTCGGCGTGTTCAACAACATCGCCGGCGGCAAGTTCGACAACCAGATCGAGGTCGAGCACGAAGACGAGGTCGGCAAGGTGCTCAATGCCCTGCGCTCCATGCAAACCAAGCTGGGCTTCGATCTTGCCGAGACCAAACGCGTGGCGGACGAAAACCTGCGCACCCGCATCGCGCTGGACAACGTTTCCTCCAACGTCATGGTGGCGGATGGCGGCCGCAACATCATCTACATGAACCGCTCGGTGGTCGAAATGCTCACGCGCGCCGAAGCGGACGTGCGCAAAGCGCTGCCGAATTTCAGCGTGGCCAAGCTCATGGGCTCCAGCATCGACCAGTTCCACAAGAATCCGTCGCATCAGAAAGGCATTCTGGAATCCTTCAACTCCACCCACCGCGCACAAATTGTCATCGGCGGCCGCACCTTCGCGCTGGTCGCCAATCCGGTCATCAACGACGCGGGCGAGCGCCTCGGCAGCGTCGTGGAATGGGCCGACCGCACCCTGGAAGTAGCGGTGGAAAAAGAAGTGGCCGACATGGTCAGCGCCGCGTCCAACGGCGACCTCAGCAAGCGGATCGGCCTCGATGGCAAGGATGGCTTCTTCCTGGCTCTGGGCGAATCCGTCAACCGCATGGTGATCAGCGCCGAAACCGTGATCAACGAAACCGTGGATGCGCTCGAACGCATGTCGGCGGGTGATTTGACCCATCGCGTGGAAGGCGATTACCAGGGTTCTTACCTGGTCATCAAGGACAACTGCAACACCACCATGGACCGCCTGTCGCAGATCATCGGCGACGTGATGACGGCGGCAAACCAGCTTTCCAACGCCGCCGGACAGGTCAGCGCGACCTCGCAGTCGCTTTCGCAGGCCTCCAGCGAACAAGCCGCCAGCGTCGAACAGACCAGCGCCAGCGTCGAGCAGATGGCGGCCAGCATCAACCAGAACGCGGAAAATGCCCAGGTCACCGACAGCATGGCGACCAAGGCTTCGAAAGAAGCTGTCGAAGGCGGCGAGGCGGTTAAACAGACCGTCGTCGCCATGAAGCAGATCGCCAGCAAGATCGGCATCATCGACGACATCGCCTACCAGACCAACATGCTGGCGCTCAACGCGGCCATCGAGGCGGCGCGCGCCGGTGAACACGGCAAGGGCTTCGCGGTGGTGGCGGCGGAAGTGCGCAAACTGGCGGAGCGCTCGCAGGTGGCGGCGCAAGAGATCGGCGAACTGGCCGCCGGCAGCGTCAAGGGCGCCGAGCGCGCCGGCGAGTTGATCGATGAAATCGTCCCCGGCATCGGCAAGACCTCCGACCTGGTGCAGGAAATCTCCGCCGCCTCGCAGGAGCAATCCGCCGGCGCCGCGCAGATCAACACCGCGATGAATCAGATGAGCCAGATCACCCAGCAGAACGCCTCCGCCAGCGAGGAACTGGCCGCCACGGCAGAAGAAATGTCCGGCCAGGCCGAACAGTTGCAGGAGCTGATGAGCTTCTTCAAGCTGGACTCGGGCGCCAATCAACCGGTGCGCATGGCTGCGCCGGCTGCACAGCGCGCCAGCAACCCCGCGCCTCGGATTCGCCGCGCCAGCCCGCCGCCGCAAGTGGATTCCGGCGTCGATGAAGCCAAGTTCGAGCGCTTCTAGGAGATCGGCATGGGCGCCATCGTCACCGCCAACCGCGCTGCTCCGCCCGCCGTCCAGGGCGGCAGCACCGGGCAGTACCTCACCTTCATGCTGGGCGGTGAGATCTACGCCCTGGGCATACTCAACATCAAGGAGATCATCGAGTACGGCAACCTGACCGAAGTGCCGATGATGCCGCCCTTCATACGCGGCGTAATCAACCTGCGCGGCCGCGTGGTGCCGGTGGTCGATCTGGCCGCCCGCATCGGGCGCGGGGCGACGCAGGTCGCCCGCCGCACCAGCATCGTCATCATCGAGGTGAGCAACACCTTCGCCAGCGAGGAAGGCGAGGTCACCGAAACCCAGGACATCGGCGTCATGGTGGATGCGGTGAATGAAGTGGTGGATATCGACAGCGGCGACATCGAACCCGCGCCCAGTTTCGGCGCACGCATTCGTCCGGAATTCATCAATGGCATGGCCAAGCGCGGTGGCGGCTTCACCATCGTGCTGGATGTCAGCCGCGTGCTCTCCGTGGCCGAGATGTCGTCCCTGGGACGCACCTCGATAGACTCGACCAGCCTGCTGGAGGGCGATGCCTGAGCTGCCATTCAACCTTTCCGGCGGCAATGTTCCCCTGTCGCCGGAGGAGTTCAGATGGATATCGGCCTATCTGCACGCGCAGACCGGCATCCTGCTTAACGATGGCAAGCAGGCCCTGGTCATGGGGCGGCTGGAAAAGCGTTTGCGCCATCATGGCTTGAATTGTTACGGCGACTACTTCGAGCTTTTCGGCGCCCCCGGTCATGTGGTGGAAACCACCCTGGCCATCGATCTGCTCACGACCAACGAGACCTACTTCTTCCGCGAGCACAAACACTTCGATTTCCTGCGTCAGCAGGTCATTCCCAAACACCCGCGTGCGCGTCCTTTGCGCATCTGGAGCGCGGCCAGTTCCAGCGGCGAAGAGGCCTACACCCTGGCCATGACGCTGGCGGAGTCTTTCCCGGAGGGAAGCGGGGGGGAACCGGGGGGAAATTGGGAAATCGTCGGCACCGATATCTCTACGCGTGTGCTGGAGACGGCGCGGAGAGGCGTCTACCCGTTGTCTGCGGCGGAAAAAATCGCCCCGCCCCTGCTGAAAAAACACTGTTTGAAGGGCCGGGACGAGTACGCCGGTTACTTTCTGGTCAGCAAGGCTCTGCGTGCTCGCGTGCAGTTCCAATACGCCAATCTGATGGAGACGTTGCCTGACCTGGGCCAGTTCGACGTGATTTTTTTGCGCAACGTGATGATTTATTTCGATATGCCCACCAAGCAGCGGCTGGTGGAGAAGTTGCTGGAACGGCTCAAACCCGGCGGCTATTTCATGATCAGCCACTCGGAAACCCTCAACGGCATCAACGGGCGGTTGAAGGCCGTGCAGCCGGCGGTGTACCAGTTGCCGGTCTGAGGATGGACAAGGCGCCCGACCATGTCATGGAAATCTTCCTGCAGCCGGGGGAGTTCTACTTCGGCGACCGCGATACCCGCATACGCACCATTCTGGGTTCCTGCGTCGCGGTGGTTCTGTGGCACCCCAAGTTATTGATCGGCGGCATGTGCCATTACATGCTGCCCGGTACGCGCAAACAGCGGCGCCCTGGCGAACTGGACGGCAAGTACGCCGACGACGCCATGCTGATGTTCATGCAGGAACTCGCCCAGTCCGGCACCCGGCCCAAGGATTACGAGGTAAAGATGTTCGGCGGCGGCAATCAGTTTCCCGGCAAGGATTGCGCCGCCAGCATGAGCGTGCCGGATCGCAACGTGGACACCGGCCATCAACTGCTGACCCACCACGGCTTCACGCTCAAGGCAGAGAGTCAGGGCGGCACCGGGCATCGCAATGTGGTGTTCGACGTGTGGCGCGGTGACGTCTGGGTGAAACATGTCAGTAAGGGGGGGCTTGGAAATTACTGAAGTCCCCATTCGTAGGTCGGAAAAGCGAAGCGCCTTCCGCCGTATGCACCGAGCGTTGTCGGAAGGCGCTTCGCTTTTCCGACCTACATTTAAACGGTACGTTTGTAATTTCCCGCTCCCTAAGGGGTCTTAGGGCTCGTTAATGAGGATATCGACGCAATGAGCAAGAAAATTCGTGTCCTGTTGGTGGATGACTCCGCCGTGGTGCGCCAGGTATTGAGCGCCATGCTGGCGAAAGATTCGGGTATCGAGGTCATCGGCACGGCCTCCGACCCCCTCTTCGCCATGGACAAGATGAACAGCGATTGGCCCGACGTGGTGGTGCTGGACGTGGAAATGCCGCGCATGGATGGCATCACCTTCCTGAAGAAGATCATGTCCGTGCGACCCACGCCGGTGGTGATCTGCTCGACGCTGACCGAGAAAGGCGCGGAAACCACGATTCAGGCGCTGGCAGCAGGCGCGCTGGGCATCGTCACCAAGCCCAAGGCAGGTTTGAAGGGGTTTCTGGAAAGCGATGCGGGCGACATCATCGCCGCCGTCAAGGCCGCAGCGGCAGCGAACATGCGCAGCGTGCGCAGTCAGGTCATGGCCGCATCCCACCACGCAGCCGCCGGCCTTGTTCCGGCGAAGAAGCTCAGCGCCGATGCCATTCTGCCCAGCGCCGACCCCCACGCCCACGCCATGGCCGCCACCACCGACCGTCTCGTCGCCATCGGCACCTCGACCGGCGGCACGCAGGCGCTGGAAATGGTGCTCACCGGACTGTCGCGCGTGTGCCCCGGCATCGTCATCGTGCAGCACATGCCGGAATCCTTCACCGCCGCCTTCGCCGATCGGCTCAACAAACTCTGTGCGATAGAGGTGCTGGAGGCCAAGACCGGCGACCGCGTCATCCCCGGTCGCGCCCTGATCGCCCCCGGCGGCAAGCACATGACCCTGAAACGCAGCGGCGCGCAGTACCATGCCGAGGTGCTCGATGGTCCGCCGGTGAATCGCCACAAACCCTCGGTAGACGTGCTGTTCCGTTCTGTGGCCAGATGCGCCGGGCGTAACTCGCTGGGCGTGATCATGACCGGCATGGGCGATGACGGTGCGCGCGGGCTCAAGGAAATGTTCGACACCGGCGCGCAAACCCTGGGGCAGGATGAAAAAACCTGCGTCGTCTATGGCATGCCCAAAGAAGCCCTGAAATTTGGCGGCGTCATGCGAGAACTGCCCCTGCAAAGCATCGCAGCCGCCATTGAGCAATACGGTAAAAGTTAAGTGGGGTATCCATACAAATGCGGCGATCCAGCGCGTAGGTTTGGCCGACGCCAGGAAGCCCGACATTCACCGTGACATGAGCCACCCCGTAGGTTGGGCAAAGCGAAGCGTGCCCAACATTCCACGCGCAAAACGTTGGGCACGCTTCGCTTTGCCCAACCTACTACGTAGCTGGCCTTGCCAGTCAGGAAAGTTAACAGGAGTATCACCATGAGCTGTGTCGTTACCCATGAAGGCCCCGTCGCCAGCATCCGCATTCAAGGCCGTTTCACGTTTGATAGCCACCAGCCGTTTCGTGAGGCCTACCTCCCCCTGGTCGATCGCAGGGACACGAAAATCATCCGACTGGATCTGGCGGAAACCTCTTTCATCGACAGTTCCTCGCTCGGCATGTTGCTGCTGATGCGCGAACGCATGCTGCCCGTAGGCAAAGCGATCGAGATCAGCGGCGCCAACGAGCTGGTCATGAAACTGCTGAAGATTGCCAACTTCCACAAGATGTTCGCCGTGCAGGGTGCATGAGCGCCGCTTCTGAAACCCGTCACTGCGTGCGCAGAATTCTGGTCGTCGACGACCAGAGAACCAACCGTCTTATCGTCAACACCCTGCTGACGAAGTGCGGGTTTGACGTTGTCGAGGCGAGTAACGGCGAAGAGGCCATCGAGCAGTACCTGCGTGAAACGCCGGACATCATCCTCATGGATGTGACGATGCCGGGCATGGATGGCTATGAGGCCACGCGCCGCATCCGCGCCCTGGCCGGTGAGCACTGGCTGCCGATCATCTTCATTTCCGCCCTGAGCGAAACGCAGGACCTCACCACTGGCCTGGAGGCGGGCGGCGATGATTTCCTGTTGAAGCCGTTCAACCATACGGTGCTGTTGGCCAAGCTCAACGCCTTCGGCCGCACCCTCGATATGCAGCACAGCGTGGCGGAAGCGCGCAGGCAGGCCGAGGCCATTGCCGAGAATATTTACGAGGGCATCGTCGTCATCGACGAAACCGGGCTTATCCAGTCCTGCAACTCACGCGCCCGCAGCCTCTTCGGCTACACCGGCGACGAGATGCTCGGGAGCAACGTCAACATGCTCATGCCCGAGCCCTACCACAGCGCGCACGACGGCTATCTGGCGAATTTTGCAAGTGGCGGGCAGTCCAGGATGGCTGTCCTGTGCGAACGCGAAGTGCTGGGCAAGCGCAAAAATGGCGAGGTTTTTTTGATGCGGCTGGGCGTGTCCCAGATCGAAGTGCAGGGCAAGCTGAATTTTCTTGGCGTGGTGCGTGACATCAGCGCGCGCAAGGCGGCGGAACAAAAAATCCTGGAACAGACCGTGGACCTGCAGCGCTACCAGGAGGAGCAAGAGATCGAGCGATCTCTGGCCGGTGAATTGATGCTGCGCCAGATCGACCGCAAGGGGACGCAGTGCCCGCGCGTCCATCGCTGGATGTTGCCGGCCGGACACTTCAGCGGCGACGCCATCGCTTGCGAGCAGACCCCGGATGGCCGCCTCTATGCCCTGCTCGCGGACGCCACCGGCCACGGACTGGCCGCTGCGGTGACGGTGCTGCCCATGCTGACATTGTTCTACCGCCTGGCCGGACAAGGCGCGCCGCTGGCCGAGATCGTGCGTGAGATCAACATCGAACTGCGCACCATCCTCCCCGTCGGACGCTTTATCGGTGCGGCGCTGGTGTGCGTGGAGGCAAACGCGCAAAGCGCCGAAGTGTGGGTGGGCGGGATGCCGGATGTCCTGCTGCTGAGCGATGCCGGCGAAATCCTGGCGCGCATCCCGTCATGGAACTTTGCGCTTGGCACCATCGATTTCAGCGCCGCGGATTTGCAGCCGCAGAAGCTGACCACGCCGCCGAACAGCCAGTTCGTGCTGTATTCCGACGGCGTCGTGGACATGACCGACGCGGCAGGCGAATTTCTCGGCGAGGCTCGCCTGGAGGCGGCGCTGTGCGCCCACCCGCCCGCTCAGCGCCTGGCAGTGGTGCAGGCCTTGGTAGCCGAGTGTCAGGGCGAGCAGGCCGCGCAGGATGATGTCTCGTTGTTGCTGGTGGATTGCTGAGGATGCACCGAGCCGTGTGCGGTCATTTCCGGTTTAACGCGGTAGAATCCGCCCCCCAATCAAACGTCTTACCAAAGGAAAAATCATGAGCAAAGGGCAGTTGCTACAAGACCCCTTCCTCAACGTGCTGCGTCAGGAGCAAGTTCAGGTGTCCGTGTATCTGGTCAATGGCATCAAGCTGCAAGGCCAGATTGAAAGCTTCGATCAGTATGTGGTGTTGCTCAAGAACGCAGTCACCCAGATGGTCTACAAACATGCCATTTCCACCATCGTTCCCGCCCGCCTGATCACCGTGCAACACGGCAGCGGTGATAACGCCTGATTCTCTGACCGGCTGCCAGGTTGTTAGGCGCCGTAGGTTGGGCAAAGCGAAGCGTGCCCAACAGCGCGCTGGTTCGTTGGGCACGCTTCGCTTTGCCCAACCTACGCCACTGCCAGGTTGTTAGTCGATGTTTGAACGCCCGGAGCGGGGCGAGGCGGTCATTCTCGTCTCACTCGATTTCGGCGGCCCGGACTACGCCGAAAGCCTCAATGAACTGAATCTGCTGGCGACCAGCGCGGGTTTGCAGGTCGCCGGCCTGGTCGAAGGCAAGCGTTCGAAACCGGATGCCAGTCTGTTCGCCGGTACCGGCAAGGCCGATGAAATCGGTCAGGTCGCACGCGATGCCGGCGCGACTCTGGTCATCTTCAATCACGAACTTTCTCCCGTGCAAGAGCGCAACCTGGAGCGCCGCCTGCAATGCCGGGTGCTCGATCGCACCGCCCTCATACTGGAAATCTTCGCCCTGCGCGCGCGCAGCAACGAAGGCAAGTTGCAGGTCGAACTCGCCCAGTTGCGGCATTACTCGACCCGTTTGGTGCGCGGCTGGACTCACCTCGAACGGCAAAAAGGCGGCATCGGCATGCGCGGCGGCCCGGGCGAAAGCCAGTTGGAGCTGGATCGCCGCATGCTGTTGAACAAGATCAAGACCATCGAGGGCAAGCTCGACAAACTCACCCGCAGTCGCGCGATACAACGCCGCGGGCGTCAGCGCGGCGGCGTGTTTTCGGTCTCTTTGGTGGGTTACACCAACGCCGGCAAATCGACGCTGTTCAACACACTGACGCATGCCGGCGCCTATGCGGCGGATCAGTTGTTCGCCACGCTCGATACCACCTCGCGCAAGCTCTGGTTGCCGCAGGCGAGTCAACAAATTGTGCTGTCCGACACGGTCGGTTTTATCACGCGTCTGCCGCATACCCTGGTGGCCGCATTCGAGGCGACGCTGGAAGAAACCGCGCATGCCGATTTGCTGTTGCATGTGGTGGATAGCGCGAGTCCGAACCGCGAGCGTCAGATGGAAGAAGTCGACAAGGTATTGAAGGAAATCGGCGCGGAACATGTGCCGCAGTTCCGTGTCATGAACAAGGTCGATCTCACCAATGCCGCGCCCCAAGTGGCGCGGGATGAGTATGGTGGTAAGATCGCCGCCGTTTGGCTTTCCGCCAAGACCGGCGATGGCGTGGCGCTGCTCCGGGAAGCCCTCGCGGAGTTTGCCTGTGATCAACAACATGAAACCCAAATACTGGCTGCTCAGGATGCCGAACTTTCTCAAAGCTATACGGAAACCCATGTGGAAACCCCTCAGGATGGCCTGGAATGACCCGCAATGGGGCAACCAGGGCGGTGGCAAGAAAAACGCCGGCGGCCCGCCCGATCTGGATGAACTCTGGAAAAATCTCAATGGTCGCCTGAACGAGATTTTCGGCAAGAAGGGTGGTAATGGCGGTGGCGACAATGAGCCACCAACCCGACTCGGCGGCGGTCGTGAATTCAACATTCCCGGCGGCGCCGGTCTGCTGATCGGTCTGGCGGTGCTGGTCTGGCTGGCCTCCGGCTTCTACATCATCGATGCCGGCGAGCGCGGTGTCGTGCTGCGCTTCGGCAAATTTGCCGAAACCACCCTGCCGGGTCCGCGCTGGCATTTGCCGTATCCGTTTGAAGCGGTGGAAGTGGTCAACGTGGAGCAGGTGCGCACCGTGGAAGTCGGCTACAAAAATAACGTCAAGACCAAGGTGTTGTCCGAGGCGCTGATGCTGACCGACGACGAGAACATCATCGATCTGCAATTCTCCGTGCAGTACACCCTGAAAGACCCGGAAGACTACCTGTTCGCCAACCGCGACCCGGACGAGGCCGTCAAGCAGGCCGCCGAAACCGCGATGCGCGAGATCGTCGGCAAGAGCAAGATGGATTACGTGCTCTATGAAGGGCGCGCCGACATCGCCGTGCGGGCGACCAAGCTGATGCAGGAAATTCTCGACCGCTACAAGACCGGCATCAGCCTCAGCAAGCTCAACATGCAGAATGCGCAGCCGCCCGAGCAGGTGCAGGCTGCCTTCGACGATGCCGTCAAGGCCGGCCAGGATCGCGAGCGCCTGAAGAGCGAAGGCCAGGCCTACGCCAACGATGTGATTCCGCGGGCGCGCGGCGTCGCCGCCCGTCTGCTGGAAGAAGCCAGCGGCCACAAGCAACGCGTGGTTGCGCAGTCTGAAGGCGATGCATCCCGCTTCAAGCAGATCCTGACGGAGTACAGCAAGGCGCCGCAGGTCACCCGCGAACGTCTGTATCAGGACACCATGCAACAAGTCATGTCCAGCACTACCAAGGTGCTGGTGGATGACAAATCGGGCGGTAACCTGCTCTATCTGCCCCTGGACAAGCTGATGCAAATGACGCAAACCGGCGCACAACCTGGTACGCCTTCCCAGCCTTCGCCCGATTCCCAGGCCTTCCGCCCCCTTGAGCAGCCCGCTCAGACCCAGTCCAACGATGGTCTGTTCCGCTCCCGCGATGCCTTCCGCAACCGTGAACGGGAGGAGCGGCCATGATCAAGAACGCCACGCATGTCGCGATCGCCCTGGTCGTCGGCCTGTTGTTGCTGTCGCTTTCGGTCTACACGGTCGATCAGCGCCAGGCTGCGATGGTTTTCCAGTTGGGTGAAATCGTCAGCATCAACAAGGCGCCCGGCCTCTACCTCAAAGTGCCTTTCGTCCAGAACGTGCGCTATTTCGATACCCGCATCCTGACGATGGATGCCGTCGAACCGGAACGCTTCATTACGTCCGAGAAGAAGAACGTCCTGGTCGACTACTTCGTCAAGTGGCGCGTCTACGACATCGAAAAGTTCTACGTCAGCTTCAGCGGCGACGAGCGGCGCGGCGCCAATCGTCTGGCGCAGACCGTCAACGACGGCATGCGCGCCGAATTCGGCAAACGTACCGTGCATGACGTGGTGTCCGGCGAGCGCGACGATGTCATGGCCTTGCTGCGTACCCGGGCCGATGCCGACGCCCGCCGCTACGGCGTGCAGGTGCTCGACGTGCGCATCAAGCGGGTCGATCTGCCCGGTGAGGTCAGCGAATCGGTCTATCGCCGGATGGACGCAGAGCGCAAGCGCGTCGCCAACGAACTGCGTTCCACCGGTTCCGCCGAGGCGGAAAAGATTCGCGCCGATGCCGACCGCCAACGCGAGGTCATCGTCGCCGAAGCCTACCGCGACGCTCAGCGCACCAAGGGCGAGGGCGACGGCAAGGCATCCGCCATCTACGGCGAGGCTTACGGCAAGAATCCCGAGTTCTACGCCTTCTATCGCAGCATGGAGTCCTACCGGAACAGCTTCCGCAGCAAGACCGATGTGCTGGTCGTGCAACCGAATTCCGAGTTCTTCCGCTACATGAAGTCCTCGAAGGGCGGCGGCAAGTAATTCAACCAGCATGACTTTGAGAAAGATGCCCGAAGCATGAAAGTCACGCCGGTTTTCCCTCTCCCCCAGCCCCTCTCCCGCAAGCGGGCGAGGGGAGCGTCGAGAGCCGCTTTGCGTCTTTCACGTTAAGGGCGGCGGCCGGCGATGAGTCTGGAGGATATCTTCGTGCCAGCGCTGGCGCTGATGCTGGTCATGGAAGGCGTGCTTCCCTTCCTGGCCCCAGCCGCCTGGCGTGAAGCTTTCTCGCGCATGGTCCAGTTCAGCGACGGCCAACTGCGTTTCATGGGCCTGTTTTCGATGCTCGCCGGTTTGCTGCTTTTGTTTTTGATTCGATAACGCTGATGTCTCCCGCCTGGCTACTCCCCGAATATGTCGAAGACCTCCTGCCGGCGCATGCCCGCGCGGCCGAGCAATTGCGGCGGCGTTTGCTCGATCTGTTCGACGTGCATGGTTACGACCTGGTCACCCCGCCGCTGGTCGAATATCTCGATTCCCTGCTCACCGGCGCGGCGCGCGATCTCGACCTGAAAACCTTCAAGGTGGTGGATGGCCTGTCCGGCCGCTTGCTCGGCGTGCGCGCCGACATGACGCCGCAGGCCGCCCGCATCGACGCGCATCTGATCGATCATCAAGGCCCGACACGGTTGTGCTATGCCGGCCCGGTATTGCGCACCCGGCCCACCGGCATGCAAGGCAGCCGCGAGCCCTTTCAGATTGGCGCCGAACTCTTCGGCCATGCCGGCATCGAGGCGGATCTGGAAATCCAGTCCTTGCTGTTGGCGGCCTTGCAGGCTGCCGGCGTGCCGCAGATGCGCCTCAGCCTGGGGCATGCGGGCCTGTTTGGCGCCCTGGTGACGGCGGCGGGCTTGAACCCCGAGCAAGCCGGCGCCGTGTTCACCGCTTTGCGCGGCAAGGATGTGCCGGAAGTCGAGGCGTTGACCGAAGCCATCGCCCAGCCCTGGCGCGATGCTTTCCGGCAATTGCCCAATCTCTATGGCGGCCAGGAAGCGCTGGATGCCGCCCGCAACGCATTGCCCGATTTGCCCGCGATTCACGCCGCGCTCGATGAACTCGCCCAACTGCTGGCGGCCGGGCAGGCGGCCGGGCAGGTCGGCGCGCTGGCGGTCGATCTCGCCGATCTGCGCGGCGATGGCTATCACAATGGCGTCACTTTCGCGGCCTTTGCCGGCGGCCAGGCGCGCGCGGTCGCCCTGGGCGGACGTTATGACGGCGCCGGCAGCGTGTTCGGCCGCAATCGTCCGGCGACCGGTTTTTCGCTCGATCTGCGCCAGATCCTCGATTGCCTGCCCGACCCCGCTGCGAGCGGCGGCATCCTGGCGCCCGCTGCGGATGATGCAAGTCTGCGCGCCAGGATTGCCGAACTGCGCAATGCCGGCGAACGGGTCGTCGTCGAATTGCCGGGGCAAGCGGCGCATTGGCAGGAAAGCGGATGCGAGCGCAGATTGGTTATGTCGGAAAACGGCTGGGTAGTGCGATAGTTTTTCGCGTGCTTATCCGGTTATCGCAGACACCCACTACCGGTAGTGACGTAGGTTGGGCAAAGCGAAGCGTGCCCAACGAACCGCCGCGATGTTGGGCACGCTTCGCTTTGCCCAACCTACGGCGCCCTGCCGCGAAATCACGAG
>JAUYET010000008.1 GCA_030691265.1 Pseudomonadota bacterium | reverse complement strand
GGGAAAGGTAAACAGGGAACTGGCGAAAAAGCAGTGGGAAAACCTGTATGGCATCGTGGCGAGGCTGGCATCGGTCAGTCTGATCGAACCTGTTTCAGGACTCCCGGACATGGTGTTCACCGCCAATGCAGGGCTCGTCCGGAGAAAGGAAGATAGGGAAAAGGAATTCCCGAGAAATGAATTTATCGTCTCGTCGTTCCTTCATGCCGAAAGACAGCCTGAAGCAAAGTTCTTCGAGAAATTCTTTTCCTCCCAAGGCTACAGCGTGCGGCACCTTCAGGAAAAAACGATATTCGAAGGCGCGGGAGATGCCCTGTTTGATTCGCAGGGAAGGCTCTGGGTCGGATCGGGAATCAGGAGCGAGCTACATGCGTTGGATGAAATCATTGATGCGCTCAATATCGAAGCCAGCGGGCTGGAGCTCGTCGACCCACACTGGTATCACCTCGACACCGCTTTCTGCCCCCTGCCGGAAGGCCGGGTGATCGCCTACGAAAAGGCGTTTGCCAGAAAAAGTGTGGGGGTGCTTAACCATGCATTCGGTGAAAATATCATTTGGGTCTCGGAACCCGATGCCAGGAATTTCGCCTGTAATGCCATTTCCATCGATCAGAGCGTCATCTTGCACAAGGCGTCGGCAGAACTGAAACTTGCCCTGAAGCAACGCAGCTTCGAAGTCATTGAGGCGGATGTTTCTGAATTCCTCAAGGCCGGCGGCGCATGCAAATGCCTGACACTGGAGATTTGAAGCGAGCCCGGATAAAGGTCGCGCTGTGGGGTGGCGAAATGAAATTAAAATCGTAGTATCCGCGTGGGCACAAAATCGTGCCCACCCTACTTGGCTACGAACCATGTTTACCAATTGCGTCAGATTTTTCTGGCAAACACTTTCGATTTCCGCTGGTAGTTATACAGCGACTTTTTCTGCGCAGGCAACGCGGAAACATCGGTTTCATTGAAGCCGCGCTCGACGAACCAGTGCGCGGTGCGCGTGGTGAGCACGAACAACTGGGTCAGCCCGAGTTCCAGCGCGGCTTCTTCGACCGCGGCCAGCAAGGCGTCGCCGCGGCCGCCACGCTGGAATTCCTGCGCTACAGCCAGGCAGGCCACTTCGGCTGCGTGCGCCTCACCGGCCCCCGTCTCGGGAAACGGGTAAAGCGCGACACAGCCGACGATGCGGCCATCGAGTTCATCGACGAAAAATTGCTCGACCTCCTGTTCCAGACGTTCGCGCGAGCGCCGCACCAGGATGCCGTCGGCTTCCAGGGGTTCGATCACCGAGAGGATGCCGCCGACATCGTCGATGCTCGCGCGACGCAGGTTTTCCACCGACTGGCGGGTGACCATGGTGCCGACGCCGGCATGCGTGAACAGCTCCATCAGCACGGCGCCATCGACATTGGCGCTGATCAGATGCACCTTGCCGACGCCTTTTTTGCAGGCGTGCGCGGCGTGCGGCAGATACAGCTTCATGTCGCCTTCCGGCAGGTCGCGCAGCAGTTTGGGCACTTGCGCAACGGTCACCCGGTTGATGCGGCGGCTCTTGGCATCGACGGTGTCGCCGTGGTCGAGGATGAACACCAGTTTGTCCGCTTCCAGGGCGATGGCCGCGTGGGTCGCCACCTCTTCCAGGGTCAGGTTGAACACCTCGCCGGTGGGGGAATAGCCGAGCGGTGAAAGCAATACGATTTCGCCGGCATTCAGACGGTCGCGAATCGGGGCGACGGCGATCTTGCGCACCTCGCCGGTGAACAGCAGATCGACGCCGTCCACCACGCCGGCCGGCTGCGCGGTGACGTAATTACCCGATGCGACGCGAATCTCGGCGCCGGCCATCGGCGTGTTGGGCAGGCCGACGGAGAGCAGGCTTTCGATATCCACCCGCACCGAGCCGACCGCATCCTTGACGTGTTCCAGCGCGTCGGCATCGGTCACCCGGCGGCCCTGCACGTATTGCGCTTCGGCACTTGGCACGGCCCCCGGCTCCTCCCTCCGGTCGGCGCCGCCCCCCGCGGGGGCCAAGAAACACTTGGGGCGGCCCTGCGTGTTTCTTAATAGGCGCTCCTCGACCTGGGGCCGCACGCCATGCACCAGCACCAGGCGCACGCCGAGCGCATTGAGCAGATTGATGTCGTAGACCAGATCGACGAAGTCTTCGCGCAACATCGCCTCACCGCCGAACGCGAGCACGAAGGTCTTGCCGCGAAAGGCGTGGATGTAGGGCGCCGCGGCGCGAAACCATTGCACGAAAGATGCGGCTTCCGCTTCCGCTAATTTCGCCATCGCTAACTCCTGTAATCCTGACAACCGGGTAAATAGAGCTCTGGCTTACGGCTTTACGCTGAAAAACTTGAGGCTGCACCCGCTGTTTAACGGCGGCGTTATCGAAAATCGCCCCAGATCGCCTGCATCGCGGCCAGCGCCGCCAGGGCGGCGGTTTCGGTGCGCAGCACGCGCGGTCCCAGGCGGAGCGCAACGCAACCGGCGGCGATGGCGGCATTGCGTTCGTCCGGATCGAAACCGCCTTCCGGGCCGGCCAGCAGCAGGATGGGGCCATTCGGCGCAGGCAGGTCGCGCAGACTGGTTGCCGCTTCCGGGTCGAGCAGGTAGCGCTGCGGCGCATGGGTTGAACTCGCGGCCTGGCGCAGCCAGGGCATGAATTCCTGGATCTCGGCGACCGGCGGAATCAGGTTGCGGCCGCATTGCTCGCAGGCGGCGACAACCACGCCGCGCCAGTGGCGCAGACGTTTTTCCGTCTTCTCGCCGCTGAGTTTCACGACCGTGCGCCGCATCAGCAAGGGCTGGATCGCCGCCGCGCCAAGCTCCACCGATTTCTGCAACGTCAGGTCCATGCGTTCGCCGCTGGAGATGCCTTGCGCCAGGGTGATATGCAAGTTCGATTCGCGTTGCGGTTCGGCGCGGCTGCTCAAGCGCACCGCCGCACCCTTGCCCTGGTGTTCGAGCGTGCCGGCATATTCCGCGCCGTCGCCGTTGAACAGCGTCACCGTTTCGCCCGCACGCAGACGCAGCGCGCCGATGGCATGGCGCGCCGTTTCGGCGGGCAGCTCGATCAGACGGCCGACGGCCAGGGGCAAGTCGCAGAAGAAGCGGGGCATGGGTAGCAGGCTCGGGACGGGGCGATACGGGGTGATACGGGGTGATAGTATCGCGCCACCCTGGTTTTACTGGAGTTGTCGGCATGGTGCGCATGGAAACCCCGATCTGCGATTTCGGCTGGAAGGCGGTGGATTTCGCCTTGCCCGGCGTCGATGGCAAGACCTATTCATTACAGGATGCGGCGGGCCCGAACGGACTGCTGGTCATGTTCATCTGCAACCATTGCCCCTACGTGAAGGCGGTCATCGAGCGCATCGTGCGTGATGTCGCCGAGTTGAAAACCTTGGGCATCGGCGCAATTGCGGTCATGTCGAACGACGTGACCGAATATCCCGAGGACAGTTTCGACAACATGCGTTTGCTGGCCGAGCAACTCGGCTTCCCGATGCCCTACGTGCTGGATGCGTCGCAGGACATCGCCAAGGCTTACGGCGCGGTCTGCACGCCGGATTTCTTCGGTTTCAATCGCGAATTGGCGTTGCAATATCGCGGTCGCCTGGATGAATCGCGCAAGGAAGCCGCGCCCGCCGGCGCCCGCCGCGATCTGTTCGAGGCGATGAAACTCGTCGCGACCACCCAGCACGGCCCCGCCGACCAGATTCCCAGCATGGGCTGTTCGATCAAGTGGCTGACCTGAACCCTGACCTGAACATCCTCGTCGAGCAGGTTATCGCCGCCTGTCGTGTGGTCGGGCGCGAGGAAATCATGCCGCGCTACATGAAGGTCGCGCATCAACGCAAGGTCGATGGCAGCCTGCTTACCGAGGCGGATATCGCCGCCCAGAACGCGTTGTTCCAACGTTTACAGAAAATCGCGCCTTATCCCGTGCTCGGCGAGGAAATGACCGAAGCCGAGCAACACGATGTCTGGGGCTTGGGCGATGAGGGCTTCTGGTGCGTGGACCCGATCGACGGCACCAGCAATTTCGTCAACGGCCTGCCCTTCTTCGCCATTTCCGTGGCGCTGGTTCGCAACCGCAAGAGCGTGCTGGGCGTGGTTTACGACCCGAGCGCGGACGAAGCGTTTTCTGCCGTCGAAGGCCAGGGTGCGTTCATGAACGGCGAACGCCTGCCGCTGAAATCGCCGCCGACCGAATTGAGCCGCTGCATGGCCGGCATCGAGTTGAAACGCATCGACCGCACGCTGGCCGGTCGGCTGGCGTTCGAGCATCCGTTCAGCTCGCAACGCAATCTGGGCGCCAGCACGCTGGATTGGTGCTATGTCGCGGCCGGGCGTATGCATGTTTATCTGCATGGCGGACAAAAATTGTGGGATTACGCGGCGGGATGCCTGATTCTGGAAGAGGCGGGCGGCGCGGCATGTGCGCTCGATGGGTCCGATTTTCGCGACGAGGATCCCTGGAACCGCTCCGTGCTCGCTGCATTGACGCCGGATTTGTTGCTGCAATGGAAAGCCTGGGTGGGGGTTTGATGGCGAGATTGCCCTCTTCTATAAGCGGGCCGTTCATGAATATAAAAATATTTAAATTTTTGCCCTTCATCGCTTCGCAACCCGCAAAAATCAAGGCGATCACCCCGCTTCAGCCCCATGCCGCAAGGCGTTTGCCCGCCTCGATCCAGCTTGCTCAGGGTCGATTGCCTGCGACATAATCGAAGCTTTCCGCCCGGCTTGGGCCAAGATTTCGGTTTTTTCTTTGAGGAAACAAAGACATGGCAACACGTAACGACCTCGCAAACGCAATCCGCGCCCTCGCGATGGATGCGGTCGAGAAAGCCAAATCCGGTCACCCGGGCGCCCCGATGGGCATGGCGGAAATCTCGGAAGTGCTCTGGAACCACCACCTGCGCCACAATCCGGCCAACCCCAAGTGGCCTGACCGCGACCGCTTCGTGCTGTCCAACGGCCACGGTTCCATGCTGATCTACGCCCTGCTGCACCTGACCGGCTACGACCTCAGCATCGACGACCTCAAGCAGTTCCGCCAACTGCATTCCAAGACGCCGGGCCACCCCGAACTGGGTTACACCCCCGGCATCGAGACCACCACCGGCCCGCTCGGCCAGGGCATCACCAACGCGGTCGGCATGGCGCTGGCCGAGAAGTTGATGGCGCACGAGTTCAACAAACCCGGCATGGACATCGTCAACCACCACACCTATGTGTTCATGGGTGACGGCTGCATGATGGAAGGCATCTCGCACGAAGCCTGCGCACTGGCCGGCACCTGGAACCTGGGCAAGCTGATCGCCTTCTGGGACGACAACGGCATCTCCATCGACGGCCATACCGAAGGCTGGTTCACCGACGACACCCCGAAGCGCTTCGAAGCTTACGGCTGGCACGTCATCGCTGGCGTCGACGGTCATGACGCCGTGGCGCTGGAAGCCGCCATACAAGCCGCCAAGACCAACACCGACAAGCCCACGCTGATCTGCTGCAAAACCGTCATCGGCAAGGGCTCGCCGAACAAGGAAGGCACCCACGATGTCCACGGCGCAGCCCTCGGCAACGCGGAAATCGAGGCCACCCGCAAGCACATCGGCTGGAACCATCCGCCGTTCGAAATACCCGCCGACGTTTACGAAGGCTGGGATGCCAAGACCAAGGGCGAAGGCCTGGAAAAATTGTGGAACAACAAGTTCGCCACGTATGCCGCGCAGTTCCCCGCCGAAGCCGCCGAGTTCACCCGTCGCATGGCCGGCGATCTGCCCGCCGACTGGGCGGACCGCGTGCAGGCCGCGCTGGCCACCACGCTGGAAAAGGCTGAAACCGTCGCCACTCGCAAGGCCAGCCAACTGGCCATCGAGCGCCTGGTTTCCACGCTGCCCGAGCGCGTCGGCGGTTCCGCCGACCTGACCGGCTCCAACCTGACCAACTGGCCCGGCTGCCACAGCCTGCACCGCAACGCCGGCGGCAACTACATCTCCTACGGCGTGCGCGAGTTCGGCATGAGCCACATCATGAACGGCATGGCGCTGCACGGCGGCATCTTCCCGTTCGGCGGCACCTTCCTGATGTTCTCGGAATACGCCCGCAATGCCCTGCGCATGTCAGCCCTGATGAAACAGCGCGTGGTCTACGTGTTCACCCATGACTCCATCGGTCTTGGCGAAGACGGCCCGACTCACCAGCCGGTCGAGCAGACCGCCACCCTGCGCATGATTCCCAACATGACCGTCTGGCGTCCTTGCGACACCACCGAGACCCTGGTCGCCTGGGCGGCCAGCGTCGAGAAGATGGACGGCCCGAGTTGCCACATCCTGTCGCGTCAGAACCTGCCTTTCGTCAAGCGCAGCGACGCCCAGATCGCCGCCATCCGCAAGGGCGGCTACGTGATCTCCGACTGCGACGGCGTAGCGAAAGTGGTGCTGATCGCCACCGGTTCCGAAGTGGAACTGGCGATGAAGGCGCAAGAATCCCTGAAGGGCGACGGCATCGCCGCCCGCGTGGTGTCCATGCCTTCCACCAACGAGTTCGACAAGCAGACCAAGTCCTACAAGGACAGCGTGCTGCCCGTCGGCATCAAACGCGTGGCGATCGAGGCCGGCGTCACCGACGGCTGGTACAAGTATGTCGGCCTGGATGGCGCGGTCATCGGCCTCGACCGCTTCGGCGAATCCGCACCCGCTCCCGCGCTGTTCAAGGAGTTCGGCTTCACGGTCGCCAACGTCATCATGACGGTCGAAAAACTGATCTGATCGGATTCGTCCTGGCGGCAGCGCGCTGCCGCCAGGACAATTATTTCTTCAAGGAGCTTAAGCATGACAATTAAAGTTGGCATCAATGGTTTTGGTCGTATCGGTCGCATGGTTTTCCGCGCTGTCGCCAAGGATTTCAAAGACATCGAAATCGTCGCCATCAACGACCTGCTCGACCCCGACTACCTGGCGTACATGCTGAAGTACGACTCCGTGCATGGCCGTTTCAACGGTGATGTTTCCGTGTCCGGCGGCAACATGGTCGTCGACGGCAAGACCATCCGCCTGACCGCCGAGCGCGATCCCGCCAACCTGAAGTGGAACGAAGTCGGCGCCGACATCGTCATCGACTGCACCGGTTTCTTCCTGACCACCGAATCCTGCCAGGCGCACATCACCGCCGGCGCGAAGAAAGTCGTTCAGTCCGCCCCGGCCAAAGACAGCACCCCGATGTTCGTCTACGGCGTCAACCACACCAAGTACGCCGGTGAAGCCATCGTTTCCGCCGCTTCCTGCACCACCAACTGCCTGGCCCCGGTGGCCAAGGTGCTGAACGACAACTGGGGTATCAAGCGCGGCCTGATGACCACCGTGCATGCGGCAACCGCTACCCAGAAGACCGTTGACGGCCCGTCCATGAAAGACTGGCGCGGCGGTCGCGGCATCCTGGAAAACATCATTCCGTCTTCCACCGGTGCCGCCAAGGCTGTCGGCGTGGTGTTGCCGGAACTGAAAGGCAAGCTGACCGGCATGGCCTTCCGCGTGCCCACCTCCGACGTCTCCGTGGTCGACCTGACCGTCGAACTGAACAAGGAAGCCGCCTACGCCGACATCTGCGCCGCCATGAAGGCTGCCTCTGAGGGCGCCATGAAGGGCGTGCTGGGTTACACCAACGAGAAGGTGGTCTCCACCGACTTCGTCGGCAACAGCGCTCCCTCCACCTTCGACGCCGAAGCCGGCATCGCGCTGGACAGCACCTTCGTCAAGGTCGTCGCCTGGTACGACAACGAGTACGGCTACACCTGCAACATGCTGCGTCTGGTCGAGCACGTCGCCAAGTAATAAACAAGGTGCGCCATCCAACCGCCCATTTTGGGCGGTTCAGTGGCTCACTTATGTTTAACTTGATATCCGTCGTTACACAAATTGATTAAGAAAATGCTAAAGCTCGTGGTTGATCTTTCTCAGATGTTGATTGCACTGATGGCGGTTGTGGGTGTTGTTCTAGGATATGGCCAGTTACAAGCAATATCAGGGCAATTGGAGCAAGGTAATGAGCATCTGCGTTGGCAAAACTTCAAGGAATTGAATCTTCGCTATTCAGATTTGTACAGAGCGATGCCAATAGTGGTTAATAAATTGAATGGTGAGAGCTCTATTTTCGTAAGTCCAGAGGAGGGGTTGCATTGGTCGCGTCAATATTTTGACTTATGCTTAGAAGAACATCAGCTTCATCAGAATAGCCTTCTACCGAAAGATGTGTGGAGTGTGAATATTAGTTCAGGTATCTTAAATAATTTTAAGCAACACCCTGGTATTTTTAATGCCTATATGCGTTTAAAGCTGAATGGAGTTTATAATGGTTTTCCTCAATTTTTAAGGGAAATTGATGGCTTAGCAACTAAAGGCGGGTTTGATGTTGTTAGCCCTGCAATCAAAGAATAAGGGGGCATTATGAATCGTTTATTGGCTGTGTTGAGTTTTACTTACGTGTTATTCGTTCTGTCAGCCTGTGACTCATCGATATTTGAGCGCAAGGAAATTTCTGCTTCAAAAAAAGCAATTGAAAGCCACCTTTCTGACCCCGCATCTGTCCAGTACCGCAATATAGTTGTATTGGATTCACTTGATAAGCTTTCGTTTTCTGAAAATGGGCCATATCTGGATGAGATATTAAAGCAGATTATTCATCGTCAACAAGTTATGATTAGTGAAAATAGGGCATCGGAGCACAAGGCTATTATAGAAATCTCAGTCAAGGCAATGCGCGATGCCGAGAAAATAATGAAGGAGAAGACCTCAGATATGAATTCAAATGTAACAAATGGCGGCCTTAAGGATCATGTGGGCGTTTGTCTAGAGTTTAATTGGAAGAATGACCATGGCGGATATGTTGATTTTGTGAAGGATTTGTGTCTGTATTCTGTTTTAAATAAAAGTGCTCGGTGCTTAATTTTGGACCAAATGTTGGGCCAAAAAGACGAGGGCGCTCCAATTCCAGTTATCTCAAATGCTTGTAAATAAGGTGTATTTAGTTTCTATTATGGAGATCTGCAATGGCTAAATTCCTCCGTATGACCGATCTCGATCTCGCCGGCAAGCGCGTATTCATTCGCGCCGACCTCAATGTGCCGGTCAAGGACGGCAAGGTCACCTCCGACGCCCGCATCACCGCGTCCATGCCGACCATCGAGCACGCCATCAAGGCGGGTGCCAAGGTCATGGTCACCTCCCACCTGGGTCGTCCGACCGAAGGCGAATGGACCCCCGAGGTTTCCCTGCAACCCGTGGCCGATGTGATGGCCGCCAAGCTGGGCAAACCCGTGCGACTGATCAAGGACTGGGTCGATGGCGGTTTCGAAGTCGCCGAAGGCGAAGTCGTGTTGCTGGAGAACTGCCGCGTCAACCAGGGCGAGAAGAAGAACGTCGAAGCCACCGCGCGCAAATATGCCGCGCTGTGCGACGTCTTCGTGATGGACGCCTTCGGCACCGCGCACCGCGCCGAAGCTTCCACCTACGGCATCGCCCAGTACGCGCCCACCGCCTGCGCCGGCAAACTGGTGTCGGGGGAACTGGAAGCGCTCGACAAGGCCCTGGCCAACCCGGCCCGCCCGATGGTCGCCATCGTCGGCGGCTCCAAGGTTTCGACCAAGCTGACCGTGCTGGAAGCGCTGTCCGAGAAGTGCGAACAACTGGTGGTCGGCGGCGGCATCGCCAACACCTTCCTCGCCGCCACCGGCAAGAACGTCGGCAAGTCCCTGTGCGAGCACGATCTGGTTCCCACCGCCCAGGCTCTGATCAGCAAGATGACCGCCCGTGGCGCCACCATCCCCATCGCGGTAGACGTGGTCTGCGGCAAGAAATTCGACGCCAACGAAGCTGCCGTGCTGAAAGACGCGGGTGACGTGGCCGACGACGACATGATTTTCGACATCGGGCCGAAGTCGACCCAGGATCTCGTGGACATCATCATGCAGGCCGGCACCGTGGTGTGGAACGGCCCGGTCGGTGTGTTCGAATTCGACCAGTTTGGCGAAGGCACCAAGGCCATCGCGATGGCCATCGCCAACACCAAGGCGTTCACCCTGGCCGGCGGCGGCGACACCATCGCCGCCATCCAGAAATACGACATCTACGACAAGGTGTCCTACATCTCCACCGCCGGCGGCGCCTTCCTGGAATACCTGGAGGGCAAGGTTCTGCCCGCCGTGGATATTCTGGAAAAACGGGCTGCAGGCTGATACGTAGGAGCGCTGCTTGCAGCGCGAATGCTGGTGGCGCGATTTGCGTCTGATCGGCCCGCGAGACTTTTTCCTCAAGGGCCTCCTACATCGAGAAATGCATGCTGCGTAGAACCAAAATCGTCGCCACCCTCGGCCCTGCTTGTTCCGACCCCAAGGTTCTGGACAAGATGATCGAGGTCGGGGTGGACGTCGTCCGCCTCAATTTTTCTCACGGTACGCCGCAGGAACACCAACAACGCTGCGAACTGGTCCGTTCCATTGCCAAGACGCGTGGCAGAGCGGTGGGCGTTCTGGTCGATCTGCAGGGCCCCAAGATCCGCATCGGCAAGTTCAAGGATGGCAAGATCACGCTGAACCCCGGCGATCATTTCATCCTCGACGCCACCTGCGAACTGGGCGATCAAACTCGCGTCGGGCTCGATTACAAAGAATTGATTCGCGACGTCGCGCGTGGCGCCACCCTGCTGCTGGACGATGGCCGCATCGAGATGTGGGTCGAGGAAGTCCAGGGCAGCGAAATCCACTGCAAGGTCATGCAAGGCGGCGTGCTGTCCAATAACAAGGGCATCAACCGCAAGGGCGGCGGCCTTTCCGCCGCCGCGCTGACCGAGAAAGACATGGAGGACATCAAGACCGCCGCGCTGATCAAGGCGGATTATCTGGCGATTTCCTTCCCGCGTTCGGCGGCGGACGTCGAGCTTGCGCGCGAGTTGCTGCACGCGGCGGGCGGGACTGCCTGGATCGTCGCCAAGATCGAACGCGCCGAGGCGATCGAAGCGCTGGAGGAGATCGTTGCGGCCTCCGACGCGATCATGGTCGCGCGTGGCGACCTGGGCGTGGAAGTCGGCGATGCCGCGGTGCCGGCCTTGCAGAAACGCATGATTCGCGCCGCCCGCGAGCAAAACAAAGTGGTCATCACGGCGACCCAGATGATGGAGTCGATGATTTCCAGCCCGATTCCGACCCGCGCCGAAGTCTCCGACGTCGCCAATGCGGTGCTGGATGGCACCGATGCGGTCATGTTGTCCGCCGAAACCGCGGCAGGCCTGTATCCGGTCGAGGCCATCTCGGCGATGAACCGGGTCTGCCTGGAAGCCGAGAAAGAGCTGGAAGCCACTTTCGGCAACCGCATGCTCGATCACGGTTTCCTGCGTGTCGACGAGGCGATCGCCATGTCTGCCGCCTTTACCGCGCTGCATCTGAATATCAAGGCGATTGCCGCGATGACCCAGTCCGGCTCGACGGCGTTGTGGATGTCGCGCATCAGCACGCACGTGCCGATCTACGCCTTGACGCCCGAAGTTGAAACCCGTAGAAAAGTCACCCTCTTCCGCGGCGTTTACCCGGTCAATTTCCGTCCTTCCACTAACGAACGCGATCAACTGTTGTTAGAGGCCGAGGACGAGTTGCGGCGGCGCGGGGCGGTGCGTAACGGCGACCTGATCCTGCTCACCATCGGCGAGCCGATCGGAAAACCGGGCGGCACCAATACCATGAAGATCGTTCGCGTCGGCGAACACAAGAAAGCTTGATTACGCTCACTCACTAGGAGATACCCAGATGGCTCTGATTTCCCTGCGTCAACTGCTCGACCACGCTGCCGAACATGGCTACGGCCTGCCGGCCTTCAACGTCAACAACATGGAACAAGTGCAGGCCATCATGTTGGCCGCTGCCGCCACCGACAGCCCGGTGATCCTGCAAGGCTCCGCTGGCGCGCGTTCCTATGCTGGCGAACCCTTCCTGCGCCACCTGATCCTGGCCGCCGTCGAGGCTTACCCGCAGATTCCCGTCTGTATGCACCAGGACCACGGCGCATCCCCCAGCATCTGCTTCCGTTCCATTCAGTCCGGCTTCAGTTCGGTGATGATGGACGGCTCCCTGGGCACCGATGGCAAGACGCCCTCGACTTACGAATACAACGTTTCGACTACCGCCCACGTCACCGAACTGGCGCATGCCTGCGGCGTTTCCGTCGAAGGCGAACTGGGCTGCCTGGGTTCCCTGGAAACCGGCA
>JAUYET010000007.1 GCA_030691265.1 Pseudomonadota bacterium | reverse complement strand
GTCGTTCCAGAAGCCCGGCCAGTCAATCGCTTCGATGATGCGCAAACTCTGTCTGCGTCCCCGCATCGTTCTCGACTATCTGCGGCTCACCAAAAACTCCGCCCCTGCTCGGCAGGATTCGTGAGAACAAATTTGCCCTGGTGCTACCCCAACGGGCGATTCAAGCCGGGCAGGTGGATGGTTATCCTTCACACACGCGTCATTTCAAGGAGACCCAATGACTTATCCAACCCCGAAATTTCTCGTCGCTCTGGCTTTGCTGGGTGGCGGACTGTCGCTTGCGAGCGCCGCGCCGGCGGAAAGCCCCGCCGCCACGGCAGCCGCCACTGTCTGTGCCGGCTGCCACGGCGCCGACGGCAACAGCGTCGCGACCACCTTCCCGAAACTCGCGGGCCAGCAGAAAAAATACCTGTTGAAAGAACTGAAGGACTACAAGAACGGCAAACGGGTCAGCGAAATCATGGCGCCCTTCATGGCCACCCTGTCCGAAGACGATCTGGCCGAACTCGCCGCCTACTACGCCAAGCAGAAACCGGCACCCGGCGTGGTGGGCGATCCCGCCTTGCTGGCGCTGGGTAAAGCGCTGTATCTGAAGGGCAACAGCAAGACCGACGTACCGTCCTGCGATGGCTGCCATGATGAAAACGGCAACGGCGACGGTAAATTCCCGCGTGTAGCCGGCCAGCATGTCGACTACACGCTCGACCAGTTCCGCCTCTATGCCGCCGGCCGCCGCACCAATGGCGCCCGCGTGATGCAGGCGGTGGCCGAGCGGATGAGCGAGCAGGAAACCCGCGCCGTCGCCGAATACATGGCCAGCATGCCCTGAGACCGAGGACAACCATCATGAAACTGAAACTCACCCTGACCGCACTCACCCTCGGCGCGCTCACCGCGCTTCCCGCCAGCGCCGATTTCCAGCAGCAGCCGCACGCCGCCGGCATCGAAACCTATGGCTACACCTGGAACAGCCCGGACCAGGACATGAACAAGGCTTTGGCGCACAAAGCCAGCGCGCAGAAAGGTGCGACTGCCTACAAAGTCTGCAAGGGCTGCCACAAACCCGATGGTTCCGGTCTGGCCGATGCCGAATACCCGCAACTGGCCGGGCAGCATGTCAGCGTCATCATCAAGCAGATGATGGACATCCGTTCCGGCCGCCGCGACAACCCGCGCATGTACCCCTTCTCCGGCGACTGGATCGTCAGCGCAGAAGAAATCGCCGACATCGCCGCCTACCTGAACCAGTTGCCGATTCCCGGCAGCAACGGCAAAGGCAGCGCTGCCACCCTGGCATTGGGCAAGAGCCTCTATGACAAGGACTGCGCGAGTTGCCATGGCAAGAATGGTGAGGGCGACGGTAAAAAGTTCTACCCGTTGGTGGCCGGACAGCATTTCAGCTATCTCAAGCGCGAATCGCGGGAAAGCCGCGACCAGGGCCGCCGCAATGCCAGCCCGGAGATGGTGAAAGTGCTCAAGTCCTACAGCGACAGCGATATCGCAGCGGTCAGCGACTACATGTCGCGTTTGCTGCCGGCAAAGCAATAAGGGCGCTCACTACTGTCCGGTCAAATGAACCTGGAAACCTCAGTTGGACGCGCCCGAGTGTGCGGTTTTCGGGTCGGCTGGCAAGGCGCGACGACGCGCGGGGTCGTTTCCCGCAAGGATAAGCAGGGACTTGGCCGCCGTCTTTTGGCGGCTTAGTCCTTCGCTTAGTAGTTT
>JAUYET010000006.1 GCA_030691265.1 Pseudomonadota bacterium | reverse complement strand
AGTCGTTCCAGAAGCCCGGCCAGTCAATCGCTTCGATGATGCGCAAACTCTGTCTGCGTCCCCGCATCGTTCTCGACTATCTGCGGCTCACCAAAAACTCCGCCCCTGCTCGGCAGGCTTCGTGAGAACAAATTTGCCCTGCGTGGGGGAACGCTCAGTCGGTAGCCGGCAGGCATCGCCGATGTCGGCCTGGCGCGCATGGAGACGCGCCTGATCCGGCGCTACGGGCAACGGTGCTACTTCCCCGCGTCGGGCACGAACTTCAGCACATTGCCGTTGATGCAGTAACGCTTGTGAGTGGGTGCGGGGCCGTCGTCGAAGACGTGGCCCAGGTGAATGCCGGAACTGGCGCTGCGCACCTCGACGCGTTTCATGCCGAGGGCCACGTCTTCATGCAGGGTGACGGCACCGGCTACCGGCATGAAAAAGCTTGGCCAGCCGGTTCCGCTTGCAAATTTTCCGTTGCTACGGAACAAGGCCGCGCCGGTGATCGGATCGACAAAGGTGCCGGGGCGTTTCTCGTCGAGATGCGAGCCGGTGCCGGGGCGCTCGGTGCCTTCCTCGAAGGCGATCCGCTGTTGTTCCGGGGTGAGCAGATGAAAGCCCAGCCACTTCCAGAAACGCGCTTTGTCGCCGTTGTAGCCGGTATAGCGCGAGACCTCGCCGCCCTTTTCGAACAACACGATGGTGGGGGTGGCGAATAGCGGTTTATCCAGCTTCCAATTGCCGGGCGCGTTCGGGTTCAGGGTGGTTGCCGTGGCTATTTCCGACTGCCAGTGGTCGAGTATCTCGGCCTTGAACTGTTTGCAGAAGGCGCAATCCTCGGCCTCGAAAACGATCAACTGGCGGTTGAAATCGAGCGTCTTGGTGTCCAGTCGCGGCGCCATCGGTTTTTTCGCGGACGGCTTCACGCCAGGGTAATTCACGCCGGTGCCTCCGAGGCCGCAATAGCCGTTGGGGTTCTTCTTCAGGTAGTCCTGGTGGGTGTCCTCGGCGGGGTGATAGTTCTTCAGCGGCACGATTTCGGTGGTGATGGCGCCGAGGCCGGCTTGTGTCAGCGCGGTCTGGTAAGCGAAACGGGTTTTCAGGGCGACGGCCTGTTGTGCGTCGCTATTCGTGTAGATGGCGCTGCGGTAGTTGCTGCCGATGTCGTTGCCCTGACGGTCGCCCTGGGTCGGGTCGTGGCTTTGCCAGAACTTGATCAGCACGGTTTCCAGGGTGGTGCGCGCGGGATCGAAGCTCACCTTCACCACTTCCGCGTGGTTGCGCTTGTTCGTCGCGCCGCGCCGCACGGCACGCTCATGGGCGAGCACCGCCTTGTAGCTGCCCTCGATGTCGCCATTGGCATAGCCGCTTTCGACATCGACCACGCCAGGGATTTCCGACATGCGCCTTTCCGCACCCCAGAAGCAGCCCATGCCAAGCACGATGCGGTCGAGTCGGGTATCGCCCGGGTTCGCCGTCTTTGGCGCCGGGATGGCGGATTTGCCCTCGGCGCAGGCGCCGACCAGGAAGCCCAGGCTGAGAGTCAGTAACAGGGTTTGCAGCATTCGCGTGGCGCGCATCGTCGTTTCCTTTTGTAGGTTTGGTGTGGATTGGTCGCGCCGCGAATAAATTCCTTACAAATTCCGCGAAGGTTGTTGTAGCGCCGGCTGCAAGTCGGCGCTACATGGGCGCCTACGCCGGCACCCTTGCATCCTAGAAACCTCAGTTGACCGCTCCTTAGTCCTTGTGAGGCCGCATGGATGCGTTGCTTCTGATGAAACTACTAAGCGAAGGACTAAGCCGCCAAAAGACGGCGGCCAAGTCCCTGCTTATCCTTGCGGGAAACGACCCCGCGCGTCGTCGCGCCTTGCCAGCCGACCCGAAAACCGCACACTCGGGCGCGTCCAACTGA
>JAUYET010000005.1 GCA_030691265.1 Pseudomonadota bacterium | reverse complement strand
CGCTACGCGCCAGATTGCACGGTTGCCGGGCCGTCTGGCCGCGTTACTCCTCCTTGCGGGAAACGACCCCGCCGCGTCATCGCGCCTTGCCAGCCGACCCGGCAACCGCACACTCTGGCGCGTCCAACTGAGGAATCTAGGATTAACGTTTCTGATGCTGCTGGCGGCATGCGCGGAAAAATCGCCGCCGCCCGCCGCCCAGCCGCGCACGGTCCTGGCTTACGTGGTGGACAAGGGCGCCGGTTTCAGCCATGCCGAATACTCGGGGGAGGTGAAGTCCCGCCACGAAACGGCGCTGGCCTTTCGGGTCGGCGGCAAGCTGGTCGAGCGGCGCGTGGAACTGGGCGACCGGGTGGTGGCCGGACAGGTTCTGGCGCGCCTCGATCCAGCCGACCTGGCCCAGTCTCAGAAGAGCGCCGAGGCGCTGCTGGCGGGCGCGGAAGCCGAGCGGACCTTCGCCCGCGCCGAGGCGGAGCGCTATCGCGGCCTGAAGGCGCAGCAGTTCGTCAGCCAGGCGGCTCTGGATGCCAAGGAAACCGCCCTCAAGGCCGCCGAGGAGAAGGTTCGCGCTGTCGCCGCCCAGAAGATGCTTGCGGCAAACCAGAGCGGCTATGCAGTGTTGACCAGCGATAGCGCCGGCGTCGTCTCGGCGGTGTTGGCGGAGTCTGGCCAGGTGGTCGCGGCCGGGCAGGCGGTGGTGAAGGTCGCCCGCACCGACGAGAAGGAAGTGTTGATCGCCTTGCCGGAAAACCGGGTGACGGAACTGTCCCAAGCCGGTGAAGTGGCGGTGACCCTGTGGGCCGCGCCGGACAAACGCTACCGTGGCCGTGTGCGCGAAATCGCGCCGCAGGCCGACCCGGTGACGCGCACTTATGCCGCGCGGGTGGCCATCCTGAATGCCGATGCCGAGGTGCGTTTGGGGCAGACCGCGCGGGTCTGGCTGAAAGAGGCTACCGGCAATGCGCTGACTTTGATTCCCCTGGGCAGCGTGTTCCAGCAGGGCAAACAGCCGGCGGTCTGGCTGATCGGCGGCGAAGATCGCTTGCAACTGAGTCGCGTGCATTTGCGCCGCGTGCAGGTGGCGGCCTGGCGCGAGGACGGTGTCGCGGTGCGGAGCGGTCTGGCCGCAGGCGAACGCATCGTCGCCGCCGGGGCGCACAAGCTTGTCGAGGGCGAGGCGGTACGCGTGGCGGCGCCATGAAATCCTTCAACCTCTCCACCTGGTCGCTGGAGCATCCCAGCCTGGTGGCCTATTTGATGGTGGTGCTGACTCTGGGCGGCGTCCTGGCTTATTTCAATCTGGGCCGTTCGGAAGATCCGGACTTCACCATCAAGATCATGGTGGTGCGCAGTTTCTGGCCGGGGGCGACGGCGCGCGAGGTGGAGCAGCAGGTCACCGACCGCATCGAGAAGAAGCTCCAGGAACTGCCTTTTCTGGACAATCTGCGCAGCTATTCCAAGCCGGGCGAGTCGCTGGTGTTCGTGGAATTGCGCGATTTCACGCCGCCGAAAAAGGTGCCGGAACTCTGGTATCAGGTGCGCAAAAAGCTCAACGACATCCGCCACACCTTGCCCGCCGGGGTGCAGGGGCCATTTCCCAACGATGAATTCGGCGACGCCTCCGGCAATGTCTTCGCCCTCACCGGCGACGGCTACACCTTGGCCGAGTTGCGCCGCCAGGCCGACCGTATCGCCCAGGAACTGCACCGGGTGCCGGACGTGGCCAAGGTGGAACTGATCGGCGTGCAGGACGAGCGCATCTGGATCGAAATGTCGGCGGCCAAGCTGGCCACCCTCGGCCTCGATCCGCGCCTGATCCAGCAGACCCTGCAAGCGCAGAACGCGATGACCCCGTCCGGTTTCGTCGATAGCGCGAGCGACCGTATCCGCATCCACGTGACCGGCAGTTTCGATTCGGTGGAAGCGATCCGTTCCATCGGCATCCGCGCCGGCGACAAGCTGTTCAAGCTGGGCGATGTGGCGAAGGTGTGGCGCGGCTATGCCGACCCGCAGCAGCCGCATTTCCGTTGGCAGGGGAAGGCGGCCGTCGGCCTGGCGCTGTCGATGACTCGGGGTGGCAACGTGATGAACCTGGGCGAGCAACTCCAGGCCACCACAGCCCGTCTGCGCAGCGAGTTGCCGGTGGGGCTGGAACTGCATCAGGTGGCCGATCAGCCGGCAGTGGTGAAGCGCAACGTCAATGAGTTCATGACCAGCCTGCTGGAGGCGATCGCCATCGTCCTGGCGGTGAGCTTCCTGTTCCTCGGCCTGCGCACCGGCCTGGTGGTGGCGCTGTCGATTCCCGTCGTGCTGGCGGTGACTTTTCTGCTGATGAAACCGGCCGGCATCGACCTGCAACGCATTTCCCTCGGCGCCCTGATCATCGCGCTGGGCCTGCTGGTGGACGACGCCATCATCGCTGTGGAAATGATGGTGGTGAAGATGGAGCAGGGCTGGGAGAAGTCCAAAGCAGCGGCCTTCGCTTACACCTCGACGGCGTTTCCCATGCTCACCGGCACGCTGATCACCGCCGCCGGATTTTTGCCGGTGGGCTTCGCCAAGAGCGCGGCGGGGGAATACACGTTCTCGATCTTCGCCGTGGTGGGCATCGCTTTGCTGACCTCGTGGGTGGCGGCGGTGCTGTTCATTCCCTGGCTGGGGTCGCGTCTGCTGAACCGGGAAAAACTCATGGCCATCGCCGCAAAACACGGCGGTGACCCGTATGGCTCGCCGTTCTATCTGCGTTTCAAAGGGCTGGTGCACTGGTGTGTGGCGCATCGCTGGACGGTGATCGGCCTGACCCTGGCCACTTTCGTGCTGGCCATCGTCGGCTTCAAGCAGGGGGTGGAAAAACAGTTCTTTCCCACCACCAACCGCCCGGAATTACTGATCGATCTCTGGTTGCCGCAGGGCGTTTCGGTCAAGGCCACGGACAGCGAGGTCAAGCGTCTGGAGGCCATCCTCGCCAGCGATCCACAGCTCAAGGGCCGCATCAGCCACTACGCGGTCTATGTCGGCATGGGCAGCGTGCGTTTCTTCCTGCCGCTGGACCCGCAATTGCCCAACGACAACTTCGCTCAGTTCGTGCTGATGACCACGGATTTGCAGGCGCGCGAGGCGGTGAAGGCGCGCCTGGAACAGCGTCTGGCAACCGAGTTCACCGGTTTGCGCGGACGTGTGCTGCGCCTGGAAAACGGCCCGCCGGTGGGCTTCCCGGTGCAGTTCCGGGTCAGCGGGCGCGACCCGGAACAACTGCGCGCCATCGCCGGCGAAGTGGCGGCCGTCATGCGCGCGCATCCCTATGCCAAGGACGTGCATCTGGACTGGAACGAGCGCATCAAGCAGGTGCGCCTCGAAGTCGATCAGGACAAGGCGCGCGCCCTGGGCGTCAGCTCGCAGGAGCTGTCGCAGAGCGTCAACAACCTGCTCAACGGCGTCGCCATCACCCAGTATCGCGAGGGCGATCAGTTGATCGACGTGATGGGGCGGGCGGAAGGTGTCGATCGCAACCGTCTGTCGCAGCTCGCCGACTTGCAGGTGCATACCCGCGACGGCCATTTCGTGCCGCTGTCGCAACTCGCCACGCTGACGCCGGAACTGGAAGAAGGCCTGATCTGGCGGCGCGACCGCCTGCCCACCATCACGGTGCGCTGTGACCTGCGCGAAGGCATCCAGGCGCCCACCGTCACCGCCGCCATCAACCCGAAGCTGGAGGCCCTGCGCGCCAAACTGCCGCCTGGTTACCGCATCGAAGTCGGCGGCACGGCGGAAAAATCGGCGCACGCGGAGAACTCCATTCGCACCGTGTTTCCGATGGCCATCGTCGTCGTGCTGACCCTGCTGATGATCCAGTTGCAGAGCTTCCAGCGCACCCTGCTGGTGGTGCTGACCGCGCCCCTGGGGCTGATCGGCGTCACCGCCTCGCTGCTGCTGTTCAATGCGCCGTTCGGCTTCGTCGCGCAGCTCGGCGTGATCGCGTTGTTCGGCATGATCATGCGCAACTCGGTGATTCTGGTCGACCAGATCGAACAGGACATCAAAGCCGGCCACGCCGCCTGGGACGCTATCGTCGGCGCCACCGTGCGCCGCTTCCGGCCGATCATGCTGACCGCGCTGGCCGCGATCCTGGCCATGATTCCGCTCACCCGCAGCGTGTTCTGGGGACCGATGGCCACCGCCATCATGGGCGGCCTGTTCATCGCCACCGTGCTGACCTTGCTGTTTTTGCCGGCGCTGTACGCGGCGTGGTTCAGGGTGAAACCGGCGCCGGTCGCTGCGGCATAGGGTTGCATCGAGCACGCTATAAAACTTGCCTGACTCGCCAAAATAAACCAACTAGGTTAATGTTCGCGCATGGAAAAGGGCAAACCTCACTGCATGCTGCCGGTTGTGAAAGCCATGATCGAGGCGGGCAAGGTGCGCTCAACCGTGTCGGCATTGGCTGGCGGCGCTGCACTGGGTTTCGACTTCGATGGAATCGTCGGCGTGGTCAAGACACTGACCCCGGCAGACTTCTACAAGAGCATGACCACGCACGCTGACCACCGGGTTTGGCAGGACATGTACCGGCCAACCACGCCAGCCGGCGAGGTCTACCTGAAACTCACGGTCATTGATGATGTGCTCATCGTGTCCTTCAAGGAGCTATGAACATGAAATGTCCAATTTGCGCGGCGGCGGAACTGGTGCATGACACCCGCGACATGCCATACATTTATAAGGGTGAAGCGACCCTCATTCCGGCCGTGACCGGTGATTTCTGCCCGGCCTGCGGGGAAGCTGTCCTCGATGCCGCCGAATCGACGCGCACCAGCGCGGCAATGCTGGAATTCAACAAACAGGTGAATGCCACGATTGTCGATCCAGCCTTCATCACCAGCGTGCGCAAGAAACTCGCGCTCGACCAGCGCGAAGCCGCCGAAATCTTCGGTGGTGGCGTCAATGCGTTCTCGCGCTACGAGAACGGCAAGACCAAGCCGCCCCTGGCGCTGGTGAAGCTGCTCAAGGTGCTTGAGCGACATCCCGATCTGCTCAACGAGGTCAGGCAGGCATAACGAGCCGGGGTGCGTTCTCGAAACCTGTGAAAACAATGTGAGGTTGGCCTACCCAATGGCACTTTAAACCGGCGCCGGTCGCTGCGGCATAGGTCAACTTAGGAGGTGTCTTCATGCACACCGAACGACATGTTCGATTTTTTCGCAATGGCCGCAATCAAGCGCTGTGCATTCCACGCGAATTTGAGATGAATGCGGAAGAAGCCATCATGCGACGGGAAGGTGATCGCCTGATCATTGAGCCCGTCAGGAAGAGGGGACTGCTTGCCACACTCGCGACGCTGCCCACCCTTGATGAGAACTTCCCGAATTTTTGAAAGGTGATTGAAGTGTAGGCGGCCGCCGATTTGTAGCCTGGATTAGGTTCGCTGGGCAGGATGGGTTGAGCGTAGCGAAACCCATCATGCGAAGGGTGAAACAAGCTGAAGGATTGATGGGTTTTGCAAGCTCAACCCATCCTGCGCGGGTTGGCCACATTGATCCTAAAAACCGCAGTTGAAGCGCTCGTAGGTGCGAATTTATTCGCACAATCAACGACTTCGGTGCGAATAAATTCGCACCTACAGACATCTCGCAACACATCGAATCGTAATGAATTTATCCGTCAACTGAGGTTTTTAGATTGAACCGGCTTACTTCGACCAGATAGCGATGACCTTTTCCCGGTCGCCCATCAGTTCCGGCTCCTGAGCGCGGCCCTGGGTCATCGACATGCGCTTCACCTTCTCTTGCACGTAGTCCTGCAACTCGCCGGCGGTGAGTTTGTTGTCCCGGTTGGCATCGGCCTCGCCGCCCAGGCCGCGCATCAGGTAGTAGCTGTACAAACCATGCTGCTGGCTGGGGTGGCTGTGCGCCAACTGGTTGTTGCTCGCGGCCGAAAACTGCATCAGCCCGGGAAACCGGCTGGCGGCCCTCGACTTGACCATGATGCCGCGCGTGTCCTCCACCAGCGTGCCTTCACCGCCGCGCGCGCCGCCGGAATAACAGGTGTCGAGGAACAGCGTCATGCTCAGCGGCTTCACCCGTGCGATTTCGTCGATCAAACGCTCGCGGTCGAGCGCCGTATCCTCAAGCAAGCCCGGGTCGCCATCCTGCGGAATCAAATAAGTCGCGCGGCCATCCGCCGAGGCCAGGCCATGGCCGGCGAAATAGACATAAACCTGCGACTTGCCGGGCGTGACCATCGGCGCCAGCCAGGTTTTCAGCGCGGCGAGCATCCCGGTCCGGTTTGCCTGCTCGCCGGTCAGCAGTTTGATGTTGCCGGCGGGAATGCCCAGGCTGCGCTGGGCGTAGTCGTAGAACACCGCCGCATCCCGCGCCGCCCATCGGGCTTTCGGCGCATTGCGGTAATCCTCGACGCCGACGATCAGCGCCAGCGCGTTGGGGTTCTGCCGGGTCTTGGCCGGCGGCGGCGTCAGTTCCGGTTCATCGACTGCGATTTGCGTGGCGGCCGCCTGACGAATGACCGTCAGCTTTTGCGTCGCGCGGTTGCCGTGGATGTCGGTCGCCGTGATCTTCAGTATGGTTTCGCCGATGGGGAAGAAGCGTTTCAGGCTGAACGCGCCATTGGCCGCGAATTCAACCGCCTTGCCGTCCACCGTGACTTCGGCAATGCCGCTGGAATCGGTGGCTGAACCTTGAATGAGCAGATCGCCTTGGGTGATGGTCTGGGTAGTGCCGTGATCGACGTGGAGGGTGGGCGGCTCGCGGTCGGTGAACACGGATTTTCGCGTTTGCGGTGCGACGGCAAGCTGTCCATCCAGCAGCGTCTGAGTTGCTTGCTTAAAAGCATCATCAAGGCCCGGATTTGCCAGGGCCATTCGATACCATTTCACCGCCTCGGCAGCGTCTTGGCGGACACCTTCGCCTTCAGCGTAAAAGAGCCCAAGGCCGAACTGCGCCGAGGCATTGCCTTGCTCCGCAGCCTTTCTGTACCAATCGACCGCTTCGGTAGCGTCCTGACGAACACCTCGGCCGTTGGTGTACATGATCCCAAGGTTGTACTGCGCCTCGGCATTGCCTTGTTCGGCCGCCTTGCGATACCACTTCACCGCCTCGGTGGCGTCTTTGCGGACGCCTAGGCCTTCGTTGTACATGTTCCCAAGGTTGTACTGCGCCTTGGCATCACCTTGCTTTGCCAGCGGCAACCACTCCTTGAGTGCAGTCGCAAAATTGAACGCCTTGTAAGCGGCCAAACCTTCGCCAAACCCGGCCCAGGCCAGCGGGGCGCACAGCATGCCCAATGACAGCAGGGCGATGGCGAGTCTTTTCATGTGAGATTTCCCTTGTTTTTCGTTTTTCAGCAGGCGGGGAGATGCTACGAGATTTTTCCGCTGTTGCGCAGCACGTAGGGCGGAAAAGCGCAGCGCCTTCCGCCGTATGCACCGAGCGTTGTCGGAAGGCGCTGCGCTTTTCCGACCTACTTGCCGCTCATTACGCACCGATGACTTCGGCCGTCAGTGTTTCCAAATGCCGCTCAAGCGTGTCCGCAGATTCAAAACTTCGGACATTTCCTGCCTCGATGTCCGCGATACCAATACGAGCGGCATCTCGTAAGGCTGCCAGACGCACTTCATGTTCAGACTCGCTACGCTCGACCAGCCGCAATCCTTCGCGCAAAACTTCGCTTGCGTTCTGGTAACGCCCGGAAGTGACAAGCTGCTCAACAAAGCGGGCTTGATGATCGGTGAGGACAACGTTACGGGTGGGCATGGGAGCCTCCTTCGCCTAGTGTGTTGATTGGCATGTCAATGCCATAAGGTTGAGAACGTATAACCAAGGCAGGGGTCGTAGGATGTGGCGCGCCTCGGTGGGCAAAATGGTAGAGTAGAGAACAGGCTCTCGCCTGCCCTCCCTCATCAAACCGTGCATGCGGTTTTCCCGCACACGGCTTTCCGATGTTCTTCACGCCGAGGCATGCGCTGGGCGCCAGCCCGCCACCACAGGAACCTTGTACAGCCCGTAGCGCCCGTAGAGATCCTTACTCGGGAACCGGCGCAGGCCGGTTCCTCTGTCTTTCACCTTGTGGCGCTTCATCAAATGGGTTCGCAGTCGGTCTTCCGCATGGTTCCTGACCTTGCTCATCCCCAGACTTGAGTTCCGATAGTGGAAGTAGTTCGCCCAGCCTCTCAGGCTGCGGTTCACGTTTCCCACGATGTCCCCCAAGGGGATGGCGGTCAGTTCCCGTCCTGTCAGTTCCGTCAGTCTCGCCTTGATTTTCTTCAGCGATTTGTCTGCCGGTCGAACATTCGGGTACGGCTTTCCGGTCTTCGCCCCTCGACTCATCTGAATTGTGAAACCCAGGAAATTGAAGCTTGCTTGGGTGGCGTCCACAGTACGAGTCTTCGCCTCGTTCAGGCTTAACCCTAGTCGTTCGAGTACCTGGTGCACCACTTTCAGCGGTTCCTCTACCTCTTTTCGGCACATGACTACAAAGTCGTCCGCGTAGCGCACCAAGTGCGCTTGCAGCTTTTCTTTCAGGTGCCGCCGTTGCCATATCCGGTCAAGAATATGCAGGTAGCAGTTGGCCAGCAGCGGGGAGATCACGCCGCCTTGCGGCGTGCCTTTCCGGTTGGCTTTGCCACCGCCTACAGTTTTCTTCACGCCGCGCTCGTCTTCGCCGCTGACCGGGGCTTTGAGCCATTGCTTGATGAGGGCGAGGATGCCCCCATCAACAATGCGCTCGGCCACTACGGCCATCAGTTTGGCGTGCGGGATGCTGTCGAAGTATTTCGACAGGTCGGCGTCT
>JAUYET010000043.1 GCA_030691265.1 Pseudomonadota bacterium | reverse complement strand
AAGCCCAATATTCACCGTGACTTGAGCTACCCCGTAGGTTGGGCAAAGCGAAGCGTGCCCAACATTCCACGCGCAAAACGTTGGGCACGCTTCGCTTTGCCCAACCTACGTAGCGCCGCATTTATCCGGATACCCCGCTTTCTTTTTACGGCGCGGGCCGATCAAACCCGCAACAAAACCATCTTCAGCGGCGGTTGGCCATCCGGACTGGGAAAGTCGCTTTCCGGATAAATCCACTCGAATTCGCGAATTTCGCGACCGGCCTTGACTGCGCTGCGTTGCATTTGTTCCAGCCAGGGCTCGCGCGCGACTTCGGCGACGTTGTTGCAGCAGATCAGGGTGCCGCCTGCCGCCGTGCTGAGCAGCGCCGGTTTGAACAGGGCGGAGTAGTCGTTGATTACGTCGACGACGCCGAACAGGCTTTTGGCGTGGCGCGGCGGGTCGAGGAAGACCAGGTCGAAAGCCTGTTTATCCAGCTTCGGGAAGGGCGGCAGGCTGCGGCCGCGCACGAACTTGGGTTGGCCGATGCCGGAGAACTGGCGGGCAGCGGCGAAGAAATCGCTTTTGATGAAACGCGGCCGCGTCGGCAATTCGTTCAGGTGTGCGTTTTCGCGGCCGATGGCCAGGCTGGATTCGGCGAAATCGATGTTCACGACATGCCGCGCACCGGCCTTGGCGGCGGCGATGCCGACGCCGCAGGTATAAGCGAACAGGTTGAGCACGGTTTTGCCCGCGACTTCCTGCATTACGCGCCGGCGTCCCGCGCGCATATCCAGGAATAGCCACGGGTCTTGTCCGGCGTGGCGGGCCTGGATGCGGTAATTGACGCCGAGTTCCTGGCACTGGCGCGGTTGCGTGGCGATGGCCATCTGCTCGGGTGAGAGCGGGTTGGCAATGCGCGAGTTGGACTGGCTGCGGTCGTTGTAAACCAGGATCAGGCCGGGCATGACTTCGGCGTAAAAGGCCGCCAGCGCATCGAGCTGTGCGGGCTGTAGCGGGCGATGAAAGCTCTGCACGATCAGCAGTTCGCCATAACGGTCGACGGTCAGGCCGCTTTCGTTTTCAAGCCGCCCTTCGACGCTGCCGTGGAACAGGCGGTAGGCGTCGGTGTGTTCGGCATGGCATTGATTGATCAGCGCCTCCCGCGCGACAAAGGCGGCAGCGAGGCGGTCTATGAGGGGGGCGACAGCAGGGTCGATAAGGTGAGGGGCGGGTTGGTCGGCAGACACGCGAACTCCGTGGGAATTGAGGGTGGACGCGAGGGTACACCGGGAGACGCTTGGCTGCGCCGGGCGATCCTCGCAATCGCGCGTCGAGCCGGGAAATCGAGCCCAATAAAAACGGCGGGCCTGGCAGGCCCGCCGAAAAACAGATTACCGCAGGAGGGTTGTTACCGACGCATCACATGAAGCTATCCGCGAACAGGCTATCCGCCCAGGTGAACATGTCTTCGTAGTTGTCGCCGCCGATGATGTCGGCTTCGCCCAGGTCCACCCGGTGCATGCCCTTGCCCTTCACGTTGCCGGCGGCATCGTAGATATCGCCGTAGTTGTAGTTGGCGGACAGCCAGGAAGCGGTTCTGGCTGTGATCGGGCTGTAACAGGCCGAGTTGGTGGTGACGTTATCGTCCGGCGCTTCGCCGGCCAGGGCGCGCACGATGGCATCTGCGCATACCTTGGCTTCCGAATTGGCCATGTGGCCGGACTTGGGCACCGCCTTGTTGTCGCTGGCGGGCACCGCGCAGGCATCGCCGATCACATGGATGTTCGGATAACCGGCCACCCCGTAGGTGAGCGGATTCACCGGCACGAAACCCTGGGCGTTAAGCGGCAACCCGGCGGCGATGGCGCCCGCTTTCTGGTTCGGGATGAAGTTCAGCACCTTGGCGTTGTTCACGGTGCGGGCGCTGGTGACGATGCTGCGCGTGCTGGAAACCACCGATTGCACCGTGGCGTTGGGTACGTACTCGATCATCCCGGCATGGGTCACGTTGAAGGCTTCGCCGAAGGCCACCGGCTCGGCCTGGATGCTGGCGTTGGCGTCCAGCACGATGACCTTGGCGCCGACGCGTCCTTTACGTTTCAGGTAATCGGCCGCCACGCAGGCGCGCTCGTAGGGGCCGGGCGGACAGCGGTAGGGCGACTTGGGCACGGTCATGACGAAGAGGTCGCCATTGCGCATGGCTGCCAACTGGTTCTTCAGCAGGGTGGTCTGTGCGCCGGCCTGCCAGGCGTGCGGCGTCAGGTTGGCGTCCCAGGCGCCGGCCGGCGGGGCGATGAAGTCGATGCCGGGAGACAGGACCAGATGATCGTAGGGCAGCACCCGGTTGCCGCTGGCGGTGCTGACGGTGACCGTATTGCCGGCGCCATCGATCGCCACCGCGCGGCCTTGCAGCACGTTGACCCCGTGGTTCGTTTTCAGCGCGCTGTAGCCCAGGGTGATGCGGCTCATGGAAAGCGCCCCGGTCATCACCAGGTTGGAAAGGATGCAGGAAATATGGGTGGCATTGGTGTCCACCAGCGTGACCTGGACGTTGTCGCCCCACATGCGGATGTATTTCGCTGCGGTGGCGCCACCGAAGCCGCCGCCCACCACCACGACCCGGGCGGGCGTGGTCGCGGCGCCGACAGCGCGGGGCAGAGCGGCCAGGGCGGAGGCGACGCCGGCCAGTTTGAGAAATTGCCTTCTATTCAACGTTTGCATGTCGTGTTCTCCCTGGGTCAGTCGCCGCCGCCGCCGCCGGGCTGGGCGGAGAGGTAGTCGGCGATGAGTTGAATTTGTGCGTCGTTATAGCCGTGGGCCTGGCGGTCCATGATGCCTTCGACGCGGCCGCGGTATTTCATTTCCAGGAGTTCGTCGCGCAATTCGCGGGCGCTCTTGCCAGCCAGTTCGTCGAAGCCGGGGCCGTTGCCGTTGGTGCCGTGACATTGCGCGCATTGAGAGGCCAGAAGCCGACCGGCCGGCGGTGCGGCGATCGCGCTGCCGGCGACCGCCAAACCCAGGGCCAGGGCGATGGGCAGAAAAAGTTTGTGCTGCATATCAAATCCTCCTGTGATGGAACGCGATAAACAGTCTCTCGCGAGGTAGCCATGAAACCGGCATGGCGGCATGGTTATGCCTAAGCTACGTGTAAAATTTACACACGTCAACGGCTTGTTTGCCATGCTGTGTCGATGCAACTCTGCAACCATATGTTTATTAAGCAATTTAATGGAATAGGATTCGTGTTATTTATTTACACGTGATATATTTCACGGCATGGATATGCCTGCCCGAGTTTCCCTGATCGTACCGCCCGCGCTGATGCAGGCGGTGCAGCGTCTGTTGCGCCCGCTGGCGCGTCTGTTGATGGCCTACGGCGTTAATTACGTCGCGTTCAGCAACCTTGCCAAAGGCGTGTTCGTGGAGGTCGCCGCGCGGGATTTTCACTTCGACGGCAACCTGGCCACGGATAGTCAGGTGAACCTGATTTCCGGCGTGCATCGCCGCGAGGTCAAGCGTCTGCGCGAAGAAATATTGCGCCAGGCGCCGCCGCCCGCCGTGGTTTCCCTGGGCGCGCAGGTGGTTTCGCGCTGGTGCGCCGACCACGCTTTTCTCGATCACCAACACCGGCCGCTGCCGCTGCCGCGACAGGCCAGCCAGGGCGGTGATGTTTCCTTCGAACGTCTGGTGGAGAGTGTCAGCAAAGACATCCGCGCCCGCGCGGTGCTCGATGAATGGCTGCGTCTGGGCGTGGTCACCCTGGATGCGGAAGACCGCGTGCATCTGGTGGAACATGCTTTCATTCCGGCGCGCGGGGTGGAGGAGAAGAGCTTCTATCTGGGCAAGAATATCGGCGACCACCTGGCGGCTGCGGCGCACAACCTGCTGGACGGCCAGCCGCCCTTCCTGGAGCGCAGCGCGTATTGCGATGGCCTGTCGCCGGAATCGGTGGAAAAACTGCGCCTCCTTGCGCGCGAGAGGGCGGTCAATGCCATGCAGGAAATCAACCTGCGTGCGCTCGAACTGCAGGAAGCGGACCAGGGGCGGGCCGATGCCAGCCAACGCATGACCTTCGGCGTCTACTACTACGCGGAAGACGTCAGCCCCGAGCGCAAGGAGGCGCGCTGATGCGATTCCTGTGCGTGCTGCTGAGCAGTTTCCTGTTCCTGTCGGCTGCGGCGCATGCCAATCCCTGCGCGCTGCCCGGCCAGGATGGCAGCGGCATGGGCGGGACTGGCCACGCTCTGGATGGCGTCGGCATCGGCGGCACCGGGCATCGGAGTGATGGCAGCGGCATGGGTGGCACCGGTCAACGCGCCGATGGTCAGGGTGCGGATGGTCAGGGCATCGGCGGCACCGGGATCGTGGGCGTCATCACCGGCTTTGGCAGTATTTGCGTTAATGGCCTGCGCGTGACCTACGATGCCGATACGCCGCTGAGCATCGACGGCGAGACCGGATCCAGCGGACAACTCGCCATCGGCCAGATGGTCTCGGTGGACGCCGAAGGCAGCGGTACGACGCTGCGCGCCCGCCACATCGCCCTGGTTTCCGCGCTGGTCGGCCCGGTAAGCTGGGCATCGCCCGACGGCAACAGTTTCGTCGCTCTCGGGCAGATGGTGCGTGTGGCGCCTGAAGGCGCGCCGGCGGGCAAGGCCGGACAAGCGCCGAAACAGGGCGACTTCGTCCGCGTCAGCGGCTTGCGCGGCCCCGCCGGCGTGGTGCAGGCCACGCTGGTCGAACGGATCAAGCCGCGCGATACGGTTTTGCTGACCGCCGCGCTGGATTACCAGACCGGCAATGTGGGCCGCGTCAGCGCGCTCAACGTCATCGGCGTGAAAGCGTTGCCGCCGGGCCAGGTGGTTCGTTTGGCCGGAGTGCTGGATAAGGGCGTGCTCAGCGTGCGCCAGAGCAAGGTCGCGCCGACGCTGGATTTCGCCGCCAAGCCGGAGCGGCTGGTGTTGCAGGGCATCGTTCAGCAGGCCGCCGGACCGGGGACGCTGGACCTGGGCTATGCACGGATGACGACTCGGGCTGGCGTGGCGCACGCCCAACCGGGTCAATGGGTAAGGGTCGAAGCGGTGCGGCTGCCTGATGGCGGTATTGAAGCCGTGCGCCTGGATGCACCCCGCTCCGCTGTCCGCGACGGGGAACGGCAAAATCGCCGCGCCGGGGCGCCAGCCGAACGGGAAAAGGAACGAGAGGCGGAGGAGACGCCCGCGACCGCGATGCCAAGACATGAACAGGCGGAAGTGATCGAGCCCCCGGAGCGGCCGGAGAAATCGGAGTCGGCCGAGCGAGTCGAAAAGGTGGAGAAGGTGGAGAAGGTGGAGAAGGTAGAGAAGGTAGAGAAGGTAGAGAAGGTCGAAAAAATCGAGAAGGTCGAGCGGGTGGAGAAGGTCGAGAAGGTCGAAAAGGTGGAGAAACCTGAGAAGATCGAAAAACCTGAGAAGGTGGAGAAACCGGAGAAAATCGAGAAGCCGGAAAAGATCGAGAAGCCGGAGAAGATCGAGAAACCTGAGACGAGGTAGAAATGGCGCTATCTGAATTGACCAGGAGGGTTGTCTGTATTGCGGCCACTGTGTTGCTGTCGGCGTCAGCCGAGGCGGGGGAACTCACCCTGACCAGCGGGCTGGATTACAGCAGCGGCAAATATGGCGGCAGCGAACTCACGGAGATCTGGTACGTCCCGGTCACCGCCAAGTTCGAGTCCGGCGCCGCCACCTTCAAATTGACACTCCCCTATGTGCGTATCACCGCCCCCGTCGGCGGCAAACTGATCGACGGTCGCCCGGTTTCTGCCGGCAGTGGCGCCAGAGAAACTCAGGCAGGCCTGGGCGATGTGGTGGCCAGCTACAGCTACAGCCTGTTTGAGCAACCGGTACGGGGATTCCTGCTGGATGTGACCGCCAAGGTCAAACTGGCCACGGCCGATGTGGACAAGGGCCTGGGCAGCGGCGAGAACGACTACAGCGTACTGGCCGACCTGTTCTACCTGGCGGGCGCCTGGACGCCGTTTGCCTCCGTTTCCTATCGCCTCACCGGCGACCCGGCCGGCAGCGATCTTGAAAATGTCTGGGGCGGCACGCTGGGGCTGGGCTACAAGCAGTCAGCGGAAAACAGCCTCGGCCTGATGTGGGACATGCGTCAGGCCAGCACCGTTACCGGTGTTGCCAGCAACGATGTCACCGCCTATTGGGTACACAAATTCAGCGCCGGGCTGAAGCTCCAGAGCTATGCCGTCAAAGGTTATTCCAGCGCCAGCGCCGACTGGGGCATGGGCCTCATGCTCAGCTTTGTCTGGTAGGAGGGCCGCTTGCGGCCCGAAGCGCGCGAGCGCAAACCGCAACCGTGTGGCCTTGGCGACTGTTGGTGACTTGCGCTCGCGCGCTTCGGCCCGCAAGCGGACCTCCTACCTGCGCGCTCCACTGCGGTTTCGGGATCAATCGGCGCCGAACACATCCCCCCAAAGCGCCTTCACCGCCTGGATTTCCTGGCCCAGGCCGCCATGTTCGGCACGCGCATGGTCGCCGCCCTGCAACTTTATGGCATGTTGCCGGCGACGCAGTTCGCGGTAGGCATTGGCAGCGGCGAGTGCGATTTCCAGCGGCAGCAGACCGAGTTCGCCAGCGCGTTTGAGCAGGCCGATGTTGCCGATGTTGGCGGTCATTTCCGGGTGCCGCGCGGCGTGTGCCAGCACCAGGTATTGCACGGCGAATTCCACATCCACCAGGCCGCCGGCATCGTGCTTGATGTCGAACAGGCCGCTCGGATTGGGATGGCCGGCGTGCATCTTGCGGCGCATTTCGCTGACATCCGCGCGTAGCTTGTCGGCATCGCGCGCTTGCTGCAAAACGTTGTCGCGGATCGCGCCAAATTGTTCGCCTACCGCCGGGTCGCCGCAGCAGAAGCGGGCGCGAGTCAGCGCCTGGTGTTCCCAGGTCCAGGCGTGGTGCAACTGGTAATCCTCGAACGCCTCGACGCTGCTGACCAGCAACCCGGCGGCGCCGTCCGGACGCAGGCGCAAATCGGTTTCGTACAGGATGCCGGCCGAGGTCAGCGTGCCCATCCAGGTGTTCAGGCGTTTGCCGAGCTTGGCGTAGACCTCTTGCGCATCCGGGTGTGGGTCGTCGTACAGGAAAACGATGTCCAGATCGGAGGCGTAACCCAGTTCCTTGCCACCCAATTTGCCATAGGCGATGACCGCGAACGCGGGTGGGGTTGGCGCGGGGCGATGTTTGCCGGCCAGGCTGGCCCAGACCAGATCGACCGTCGCGCCGACCAGCAGATCGGCCAGATCGGACAGGTGGTCGGACAGTTTTTCCAGCGTCCACATACCGCTCAGGTCTTGCGCCAGCAGCCGGAAGGTTTCCGATTGCTTGAAGTGGCGCAGCTCGTCCATCTGGCGTTCGACATCGCCGGCGTGGGTTTGCAGACGCTGGCGCAGTGCCTGGCGAGCCTGCGGCCAATCCGGCGGCGCCATGAGTTGGCGCGAATCGAGCAATTCATCGAGCAGATGCGGCTGCTGGGTCAGATATTGCGCGGCCCAGGGGCTGCTGCTGACCAGGCGCGCGACCTGGTGCAGCGTTTGCGGATATTCCTTGAGCAGGGCCAGATAAGGGCCGCGCCGGGCGATGGCTGCGAGCAGGTCGAGGATGCGGGTCAGCGTGTCGGCTGCGTTCGGAAAGCTGGCCGCGACTTCGATCAGCGGCGGCAGCAGGCCGTCGAGCATCGCCTTGTTGCTGGCCGGCAGACTGTTGTAGCGGCTGCCCTGGCGCAGCGCTTGCAACTGGTTCAGCGCGGCGGCCGGGTCGCTATAGCCGACGCGCGCCAACCGGGCTATCGCCTCCTCCTCAGGCGCATCGCATAAACCGACGAGCGGATGGCTGGACTGGTCGGGCGCGCCGAACACCTGTTCGAACTGGCCGGAAACCTTGCGCCGCATCGGGTCGAGCCTGGCCAACAGCGCGCTCCAATCGGCAAAGCCCATCGCTGCGGCGACGCGCTGACGGTCTTCGTCACCGGTCGGCAGCATCTGGGTTTGCGCGTCGTCGAGGTATTGCAGGCGGTGTTCGAGATTGCGCAGGAAGACGTAAGCGGCCTCCAGTTCGGTCGTTTGCGCTTCGGGCATCAGGCCGTAGGCGGCGAGCTGGTGCAGCAGCGTGCGTGTCGGCCGCATTTGCAGCGAGGCCTGCTGGCCGCCGCGGATGAGCTGGAAGACCTGGGCGATGAATTCGATCTCGCGGATGCCGCCCGGCCCCAGCTTGATGTTGTCGGCCTTGTCCTGGCGCGCGACTTCGCGCCGGATCTGCGCGTGCAGTTCGCGCATCGAGCCGAAGGCGCCGAAATCGAGATATTTGCGGAACACGAACGGGCGGCGCAGCTTTTCCAGCTCTTCGATGCGGTCTGAATTTCCGGTCAGTGCGCGGCCCTTGATCCAGGCGTAGCGCTCCCACTCGCGCGCCTGGGTGTAGAAATATTCTTCCAGCATCGCGAAGCTGGACACCAGCGGACCGGAGTCGCCATACGGGCGCAAACGCATATCGACGCGGAAGACGTAACCGTCGCCGGTGTTGTCGCCGATGGCGTTGATCAGGCGTTTGCCGAGGCGGGTGAAGAATTCGAAGTTGTCGATCTTGCGGGTGTTGCCAACCCCGCCATTGGTCTCGCCATTGGTCTCGCCGTCTTCCGGGAACACGAATATCAGGTCGATATCCGACGACGCATTCAGTTCGCCGCCGCCCAGCTTGCCCATGCCGACGACGATGAGCTGCTGCGGCCGACCGGCGCTATCGAGCGGTTCGCCGTGAATGGCGGCGAGGTCGCGGTGATGGAAGTCGAGCGCGCAACGCAGGCTGACTTCGGCCAGTTCGGTCAGCGTGCGGGTGACTTCGGAAAGGTCGGCCAGAGCGTTCAGATCGCGCGTCATCACACGCGCGAACACGCGTTCGCGCAGGCGGCGGAGCTGGCGTTTGAGGTCATCTTCGTGAGCGATGCCGGTCGCCAGAAAATCGAGCATTTCGCCGCGCGTAAACGAAAGCGATAGCGTTTCGCGCAGCCAGTCGGCCAACTCCGGCCGGGAATTGAGGCGACCGCTCAGCCAGCGGCTGAAGGTGGCGGCGCGGGAAATCGACACGTCGTGCGCGGGCGGGGTTTGATCTGGTGCAGGTGTCATGATGCAGAGCAAAATGCCGACAGTTGGAAGCCGCTTGATTTTGCGCCTTCCCAAAGGCAGGGAAACATTGGCTTCCCCATCAATTTTCCGCTCAGTTGCCATTCAAGGAGACGCCCGTCATGAGCACCAGTATCGAATCCGTCCTGCACGAAAACCGCGTCTTCAATCCTTCCCCGGCGTTCGTCGCGCAGGCCAATGTGTCCGGCATGGACGCCTACCAAGCGCTGTGCGCCGAGGCCGCAGCCGATTACGAAGGCTACTGGGCCAGGCTGGCCCGCGAAAACGTGGTCTGGAAGCAGCCTTTCAGCACGGTTCTCGACGAATCCGGGGCGCCGTTCTACCAGTGGTTTTCGGACGGCAAGCTGAACGCCTCCTGGAATTGCCTGGACAAGAATATCGAAGCCGGATTGGGCGACAAGGTCGCGATCATCTTCGAAGCCGACGACGGCAAAGTCACCCGCGTCACCTACAGCGAATTGCTCGCCCGCGTCGCCCGCTTCGCCAACGCCCTCAAGGGCCTGGGCGTGAAGAAGGGCGACCGGGTCATCATCTATCTGCCCATGTCGATCGAAGGCGTCGTCGCCATGCAGGCTTGCGCACGCATCGGCGCCACCCATTCGGTGGTGTTCGGCGGCTTCTCGGCGCAATCGCTGCGCGACCGCATCGAGGATGCCGGCGCGGTGCTGATCATCACCGCCGACGAGCAATGTCGCGGCGGCAAGAACCTCCCGCTGAAACCGGCGGTCGATGAAGCGCTCACCCTGCCTGGCACCGGCTCCATCAAGAACGTGGTGGTCTACCGGCGCAGCGGCGGCCCGTGCAACATGGTCCCCGGCCGCGATCTCTGGTGGCATGACGTGGCGGCCAACCAGTCGGAAACCTGCGAACCGGAATGGGTCGAAGCCGAACATCCGCTCTTCCTGCTCTACACCTCAGGCTCCACCGGCAAGCCCAAGGGCGTGCAGCATTCCACCGGCGGCTACCTGTTGCACGCGATCCTCACCACCCGCTGGACCTTCGACCTGAAGCCCGGCGACGTGTTCTGGTGTACCGCCGACATCGGCTGGGTCACCGGCCACACCTACGTCACCTACGGCCCGCTGGCCTGCGGCGGCACCGAGATCGTGTTCGAGGGCGTGCCCACCTTCCCGGATGCAGGCCGCTTCTGGAAGATGATCCAGGACCACAAGGTCAGCATCTTCTACACCGCCCCCACCGCCATCCGCGCCCTGATCAAGGCCGCCGACATCAACCCGGGGACGCATCCGAAGCACTACGACTTGTCCAGCCTGCGCGTGCTGGGTTCCGTCGGCGAGCCGATCAATCCGGAAGCCTGGATGTGGTACCACGACAACATCGGCGGCGGCCGCTGCCCGATCATGGACACCTTCTGGCAGACCGAAACCGGCGGTCACGTCATCACCCCGCTACCCGGCGCCACCCCGCTGGTACCCGGCTCCTGCACGCTGGCTTTCCCCGGCATCATGGCCGCCGTGGTGGACGAAGCCGGGCATGACGTGGAATGGGGCAAGGGCGGCTTCCTGGTGATCAAGCGCCCCTGGCCGTCGATGATCCGCACCATCTGGAACGACCCGGATCGCTTCAGGAAGAGCTACTTCCCGGAAGACCTGGGCGGCAAACTTTATCTCGCGGGCGACGGCGCGGTGCGTAACGCGCAGAGCGGCTACTTCACCATCATGGGCCGCATCGACGATGTACTCAGCGTGTCCGGCCACCGCCTGGGCACGATGGAAATCGAATCGGCGCTGGTGTCGCACCCGCTGGTTGCGGAAGCCGCCGTGGTCGGCAAGCCGCACGACATCAAGGGCGAAGCCATCGTCGCCTATGTGGTGCTGAAAACCGCCCGCCCGACCGGCGAAGAAGCGAAACGAATCGTCAACGACCTGCGCAACCATGTCGCCCACGAAATCGGCCCGATCGCCAAACCGGACGAAATCCGCTTCGGCGACAACCTGCCGAAAACCCGCTCCGGCAAGATCATGCGCCGCCTGCTGCGCACCCTGGCCAAGGGTGAGGAAATCACCTCCGACATCTCGACGCTGGAGAACCCGGCCATCCTCGATCAGCTCAAAGAGGTGATCAAGTAAGCGGCAGCCCCTCGCGTACCGTTGGGTATTTGAGTCGAAACCCCAGCTCCGCCTTGGCGCGCCGGTTATCCAGCCGGCGCGATTCGGTCAGGAAGGTGCGCATGGCGGGGGTCACCGCGGCGAGCACTTCCGCGCGCGGCAGGCGCGGCGGGCGCGGCAGGCCGAGGTGGTCGGCGACGACATCGAACCAGTCGCCCATCTTCAGGCCGCTGTCATCGACGGCGTTATAGAGCCGGTTGCTGCGTCCCCGGAACAGCACGGCCAGCGCCAGGCGGGCGAGGTCTTCCGAATGGATATGGTTGGTGTGGACGTCGTCGGCGGCGACGATGGCCGGCAGGCCTTTTTTGACCCGTTCCGCCGGCATGCGGTCCTGCGCGTAGATGCCGGGCGCGCGCAGGATGCCGACGCGCAAGCCGCGGCGACCCTGGGCGCGTAATTGCGCTTCCGCATCGGCGCGGCGTTTGGCGCGCAGGTTGTTGGGCGCCGCCTTCCGCGTTTCCGCGACGACCTCGCCGCCGCAGTCGCCATAAACGCCGCTGGTGCTGATGTAGACCAGCGCTTTTTCCCTCGCGGCAGCGTGGATTTGACGACCGGGTTTGCCTGACAAGCTGCGTGCTAGACTCGCGCGCCGCGCCAGCGCTGCCAGCAAATGTGTCGTGCGAGGGTCAGTTTCACCTTCGCCCGGCGGCGGTGCGAAATGGAATACCGCATCGGCCAGACCGGCGAGTCGGGCCAGGCTTTTACGGTCGTCCAGGTCGCCGGAAATCGGGGTGACGCCGGCCGCGCGCAGTTCGGCAAAGCGTTGCGGGGAATGGCTCAGCGCGTAAATTCTGGCGCGGCCGTTGAGCAGGCGAGCAACCCGCAGACCGGCATCGCCGCAGCCAACAATCAGGATTCGCATATCAGTTTCATCGAGAGGATTTGTTCATGTCGCATTTGCCCATAGCGCACCGGGTCACCATTCAACCCAGCGGCCACGAGTTTACCGTCAAGGCGAATGAAACCCTGCTGGCGGCGGCGCTCAATGCCGGCTTCTCCCTGCCTTACGGCTGCCGCAACGGCGCTTGCGGCGCGTGCAAGGGCAAGGTGTTGGCTGGGTCGGTGGATTACGGCGTGCATCAGGACAGCGCGCTGACGCACGAGGACAAGCTCAAGGGGCTGGCCTTGTTCTGCTGCGCCAAGGCCGCGAGCGACCTGACCATCGAGGTGAAGGAAGTCGGTGCGGCGAAGGACATTCCGATCAAGACCCTGCCCTGCCGCGTCGAGCGTATGGAAAAACTGGCCGACGACGTGATGGCGGTGTGGCTGAAATTGCCGTCCAACGAGCGCCTGCAATTCCTGCCCGGCCAGTACCTCGATTTCCTGCTCAAGGACGGCAAGCGGCGCAGTTTCTCGCTGGCCAATGCGCCGGAGGAAGACAGCCTGATCGAGTTGCACATCCGCCACGTGCCCGGCGGCCAGTTCACCGACCATGTCTTCGGTGCGATGCAGCCGAAGGACATCATGCGCATCGCCGGCCCCTACGGCAGTTTCTTCCTGCGCGAATCGGACAAACCGGCCATCTTCATCGCCGGCGGCACCGGTTTCGCGCCGATCAAGAGCATGTTGAATCACGCCTTCCATCACGAGGTACAGCGCGAATTCGTGTTCTATTGGGGCGCGAAAACGCAGGCCGATCTGTATCAAGCCAGCGTGCCGAGCCAGTGGCAGCAGTCACAGAAGAACATCAGCTTCATCCCGGTGCTGTCCGCGTCGCGCGCCGAAGACAACTGGCCGGGCCGCGTCGGCTATGTGCATCAGGCGGTACTGGCGGATTTCGCCGACTTATCCGGCTATGAGGTCTACGCCTGCGGCGCGCCGCCGATGATCAACGCCGCCCGCCGCGACTTCATCTCGCGCGGCCTGCCGGAAGACGCGTTCTTCGCGGACTCGTTCGACTACCAGAGCGGGAGCTGAAGTGATACTTGATGCGGTTCGTACCTCACCGCATCCTACGCGGGCTACCAGAGCGGGAGCTGAAATTGAAGTAGGTTGGGCAAAGCGCAGCGTGCCCAACATCGCAACGTAGAAATGTTGGGCACGCTGCGCTTTGCCCAACCTACGTACCTCACCACATCCTACGCAGACTCCGCCGCAATCGGCCGTTGCAAGCGTTCGACCAGATCCGGCGCCAGCGTGCTTTCTCCGGCCTTGCCAGCCAGTGCGGCGGCTTTTTGCGGGTCGCCATCCAGGTAGGCGCGCAGGGCATCCAGCAGGGCCTGGTCGGCTTTGTGTTTACGCTTCTTCTCGCGCCAGGCGCGCATATCGCCGGACAAATTCAGCGCAATGCCGGCCAGGCGGAACACGGCATAAGCCAGCGCCGCCAATCCGGTCAGCAGCAACAAGGCCAGCATGAACGACAGTTCCAGGCGCCAGGGCGGGTAGACGACGATGACGTAGCCTTGATCGAGGCGTGCGGCCAGGGTGAACGCCACGGCCAGCGCAAACAGGGCGAGCACCCATAACGCTGCGCGCATCAATGCGTCCCGCGCGCCAGCCGGACCGCCTGCAGGCTGGCTGAAATCTGCGCATCCTTGAGCGCCACTGGCGCGCGCAAAAGCTCTTCCAGGCTGACGATGAACGATTTGCTGGCTTCGTCCTGGCGATTGAAGTAACGGTTGGTCCAATCGCGTGCGGCGGTGATATCGGTGCGGAAGCTGGTTTCATCGCGTTGCAACAGCGCCAGGCGCGCGGCAAGCAGGCGCAGTTTCAGGTTCTGACGCAGGAAATAGTTTTGCGACGGCGTCAGCAACGGCAGTTCCGGATGATCCAGGCGGCGGATGCGCACCAGATCCTTGAACTCGTTCCAAGCCTCTTTGGAGAATTTCGCCAAGGTATCGACGGTGTCGATTCCGATCGAACGCGTGGCCGGTAGACGCGGCTCGGTGTCCGACTCGGGTTTCAGTCGCTCGACGCCCTGGATCAGGACTTCCAGCCGCGCGCTGTTGCCTTCGATATCGGCGGCGGGCAACAACTTGAGGCGCGCCATGTCCTTGGCGAGGGTGTTACGCAAGCTGGCGAACTGCGGCTTGTTGAGCTGCGCCAGGCGCGTTTCCGCCGCCTCCAGGCCGATCAGCGCGGCGCGCACATTGCCGGCCAGTTGCAACTGCTGTTGCGCCAGCAGCAATGTTTGTTCGACATCCGCCGCAACGCGTTCATCCTGGCTGCGCGCCAGTTCCTGATACATGGCGGTGAGCGCCAGTTGCTGGCTCTGGGTCTCGCTGGCGCGGGTTTCCAGGGTGAGCAATCGGGTTTGCAGATCGATCAGCGCCTCATTGGCGGCCTTGGCGGCGGTGCGCGCCTCGCGGCTGGCGGCGTCGAAATCGCCGATCCGGCGCGCCAGTTGCAGTTCCAGCTGCTGTCCGCGGTCGTGGTTGTGCCAGGCGAAACCCAGCGTCGCCAGCAAGGCCAGAGCGGCCAGCGCCAGGGCGGCCCAGGCGATGGCGGCATGGGGGCGATGCACGGGGGCAAGGTCTTCAGTCATGCCCGAAGTATTCCACAAGGCCGGCCAGCACACCGTCTTCGCCCGGCGCGGTGGTGATGACCTGGGCGAAATCCCGCGCCTGCGCATGTTGTGCGATGCGCGCATGCGGCACGAACAGTGGCAGTGCGCGAGCATATTGGGCGTCATCCGCTGCGAGCAGCCTGTCGGACTTTGGAATCGTCGGCTGCAAATCGACCGCGGCGGCCCATTTTTCACCGGCTTCTTGCCCCATAGCTGGGCTATGCGGCGGCGAATCCGGCAAAAACTGGTCTCGCCGGGGCCGATTTTTGCTATCGACGACCAAAGTCCGACAGGCTGCGAGCATCGCCAGCAGGTTGTCGAGCGTTTCGCCGCTGAACACGGTGATGGCTTGAATCTGCTGTTGTGCGAACGCTTGCAGCAAGGGCGCCGGGTCGGTCTGCGGACAGACGCGCCGGTAGCATTCCGCGTAATCGACTTCGGCGCCGCGTGCGCGCAGGGTGTCGGCGATCAATTCGCGACCGCCCTCGCCACGAAAGATCAGCACGCGCTGGCCGGCGAGCTGGGCGAGTTGCGGCAAGGCGAGCAGGTGTTCGCTATCCGCGCCGCCTTTCGGCGCGACGATGTTTTCCACGCCGCCAGCGCGCAAAGCCGTTGCCGTGCCGTTGCCGATGGCCGCAGCGCGCAGGTTTTTGACCTGGACGGACGGCAACGCCGCGAGGCCGAACTGGACGGCGGTGGGGCTGACGAACAAGTGCAGATCGTATCGATCGACCCCGGCCAGAGCCGCGCGTAAATCTTGCGGATGTGCTGAAGCCTGTATGGCCAGGGCGGGGAACAGAAGCGGCATTGCGTCCAGCGCTTGCAGGCGCGCCATCAGACGCGCGGCCTGCTCGACCGGGCGGGTCACCAGCACGCCTATGCCGGCAAGCGGCCCGCCCGAGATCATTTCGCTCGCTGGATGATTTCCGCCATGAGCCGGTCGGCGCCTTGCTGGATCAATTCCAGCGCGGCGGCGTGGCCGACAGACTCGGGATCGTCAAGCGCGCCTTCCGCCGTGGCGCGGAAGAAGCGGATGCCTTCCAGATCGGCGACGAACGCTCGCAGATAGATGAGGTCGCCGCGCACCACCGCATAGCCGCCGATGGGCGCTTGGCAGCCGCCGTGCAGGGCGCGGCTCATGGCACGCTCGGCGCGCACGCAGGCGGCGGTTTCGGGATGGTTGAGGGGACTGAGCAACGCGGCCAGCTCTGGCCGGCCGCTGCGAATCTCGATGCCGATGGCGCCTTGGCCAACCGCCGGCAGGCTTTCTTCCGGCGCCAGGGTGGCGCGGATGCGGGATTCGAAGCCCAGCCGCTTCAAACCGGCGGCCGCCAGCAGGATGGCGGCGTACTGGCCTTCGTCGAGTTTGCGCAAGCGGGTATTGACGTTGCCGCGCAGGGTATCGACATGCAGATGCGGCAAACGGGCGCGAATCTGCGCCTGGCGACGCAGGCTGGATGTGCCGACGCGGGCATTCGGCGGCAGCGCTTCCAGACTGGGATAAACGTTGGAAACGAAGGCGTCGCGTGGGTCTTCGCGTTCGAGTATGGCGGCCATCTCGAAGCCTTCCGGCAAGTCCATCGGCACATCTTTGATCGAGTGCACGGCGAGATCGGCACGGCCTTCCGCCATTGCGACTTCCAGTTCCTTGACGAACAGGCCTTTGCCGCCAATGCGCGAGAGGGGGGAATCGAGAATCTGGTCGCCCTGGGTGGTCATCCCGAGGAGTTCCACTTCCAGGCCGGGATGCAGCGCCATGAGCCGCGCTTTGACGTGCTCGGCCTGCCATAGGGCGAGTTGGCTTTCGCGGGTCGCAATGATGATTTTTTCAGGCATGTTTGAACTATTTTTAGGACACGGCCGACTCAGTAGAATGGCCCGGTCAATTCGAGGAAAATGTTTATGAAACAAGCATTTGCGTTACTGCTGGCAATTGTAGCATGGGGCTTTGGCCTGGCTTTTGGTCTGACCTGCGCCGCGGACGGGGTGCCGGAGGGGGTGCCAGAGGGGGTGCCTTATGCGCGTGATTTCCAGAAAGACGCCGCTTTGGCGAAAGAAAAAAACGGCGTCGTGCTGGTGATGTTTTCCGGCGCGGATTGCTCCTATTGCGAGACCGTGTTGAACGAATTCCTGATTCCGATGAGCGGCAATGCCGATTACCTGGCCAAAGTGGTGATGCGCAAAGTGGAAATCTCCAGCTATATGGAACTGAAAGATTTTCAGGGCGGCAAGACGCCGCATCGTCGTTTTGCCGGCGACAGCGGCGTGCGCATGGTGCCGACCGTGATGGTGTTCGACGCCGACGGCAAGCTACTCGGCAAACCGGTCGTGGGCTTGGGCACCATCGATTACTACGGTTATCACCTCGATCAGGCGATCGACAAGGGCGTGGCCAAGGTGCGCGGGCTGCCGGAGCCGAACTGACGCATAGCCCGCATGGAAATCGGGCGGCAAACCCCGCCGCGAGAAGGAGAGTCGGCAAAGGATTGCCGACCTACATGAGTGTCAGCCGTAGTCGTAGGGCGGCAATCCTTTGCCGCCTCCACACTCAAACTGCCTTTTGGGTTGGCGGCGCTTAGCTAAAACAGCTTGCTAATCAGGAACGTGTTTCACGCGCTTTTCACAAACTCGCGTACCACATGCATTTGCCGGCGTGACACCGGCAGCCGTTCGGGACTCTCCTTCAACACCGCCAGCCAGTGCCCCTCGCCTTCGTCGGCATGGCGCTGGAATCCCGCCAGATGTCGGCGGGCGATCAGGCAGTTGCGATGGATGCGCAAAAATTCGTCGCCGAATTCTTCTTCCAGTTTGACCAGCGATTCGTCGAGCAGATATTCGCGTTCACGCGTGCGGGCAGTGACGTAACGCAACTCGGCGCGCAGATAGAGCACGTCGGCGACCGGGACGCGCCAGATGCGGCCGCGTTCCAGCAACGAGAAATGCGTGCGGCGCGGCGCCAGCGCTTCGGCATCCGCCAGCGCGAGCGGCTTGATGCGCGACAACGCCTCGCGCAGCCGCGCCAGGCGCACCGGCTTGAGCAGGTAATCGACGGCGCGCAGCTCGAACGCCTGCAAGGCGTGCTCATCGAAAGCGGTGACGAAAATGATGGCCGGCGGCTGCGGCAGATGGGCGATGTGGCGCGCCGTCTCCAGGCCGGTCATGCCCGGCATCTGGATATCGAGCAGGATCACATCGGCCGGCGTGTCGGCGGCCCGTTCGAGCGCGATGCCGCCATTGCTGGCCTGGGCGACGACTTCCACCGCGAGTTTGCCGACGGGATCGTCGGCCAGATCGGCCAGCAGATCCGCCAGACGCGCCCGCGCCAGCGCTTCGTCGTCGGCGAGGATGGCCTTGAGGGTAACGTCAGGCGGCGCGGGCACGAGCCGCCTCCTTCAATGGCAGCACCATCTGCACGACAAATTCATCGCCGACCTGATGCGCGGACAAACGCGCCTCGGCGTCGAAATGCAAAGCCAGACGTTCGCGAATATTGGACAGCGCCATGCGGTTGCCCGGCCGCGCCGGCGCATCGGCATGGCAAGGATTGCGTACCACGACGTTGAGCTGGCCATCGCGCGCGAAGATATCGACGCCGATGCGGCCGCCTTCGGGGCGCGGTTCGATGCCGTGGCAGACCGCGTTTTCCAGCAGCGGTTGCAGCACCAGCGCCGGCATCAATATCTGCTGCGGCGCGGCATCGACACCCGCATCGACGCGCCAATCCACTTGCAGACGCTCGCCCAGGCGCAAGGCTTCGAGATCGAGATAAGCGCGCGCCAGCTCCATTTCGCGCGCTAGCGGGGAAAGCTGGCGGTTGTCGGCCATCAGTACGCGATACAGCTCGGCCAGGTTTTCCAGCGCGGTTTCCGCCTGCGCCGGGTTCGAGCGCATCAACGAAAGCACGCTGTTGATGCTGTTGAACAGGAAATGCGGCCGTATCCGCGCCTGCAAGGCCTGCAAACGCGCTTCCGCCAGCGCCGGCGACAGACGCCGCGCGCGCCAATCGAGCCAGACGAGGATCAAGCCGGCCGCGCTACCGGCGAGCAACAGCGTGCGCCACAAGCCGGATCCGCCCGCGTCGGGAAAATCGGCTTGCAACAGCACATGCCAGAACGCCGCGCTGGCCATGCCGATCGCAACACACGCGGCAAAAGCCTGATGCCGTGGCTGAGCCGCCAACTTGGGCGCGGCCAGGAACAGGATCAGCATGGCAGTGAGCAGCGGCGGCTCCAGATAGGCGGCATAGCGGAAAAATAACGCCATCGCGCCGGCCAGGTCGGCGGCATGCGCCAGCGCGGCGAGCAACCCGAGAACCTGCAGGGCGAGTGCTACGCGCAGCAGAATGCCCAGATTGCGGAAATCCGGCAGAGTGATCTGGGTCTCCTTTGTCATAATCCTGACCTCGCAAATACTTCAGCACGCAAGCTATCACCCCATGAGCCAAGCCGAAACTCCCGCCACTGCTTCTTCCACCGCCTGGTCAGGCCGTTTTTCCGAACCTGTTTCCGAGCGGGTGAAACGTTATACCGCCTCCATTCCGTTCGATTGGCGTCTGGCGCCGTTCGACATTCAGGGCTCGCTGGCGCACGCCGCCATGTTGCACCAGGTCGGCGTGCTGTCGGCGCAAGACCTGGCCGATATCCAGCGCGGCCTGGGCGAGATTCTGGCCGATTTCGAAGCCGGGCGTTTCACGTGGAACCTGGATGACGAAGACATCCACTTCAACATCGAGCGGGCGCTCACCCGCAAGGTCGGCGATGCCGGCAAACGCCTGCACACCGGGCGCTCGCGCAACGACCAGGTCGCCACCGATGTGCGCCTGTGGCTGCGCGATGCCATCGACCAGATTCTGGAATTGAACATCCTGGCCCGGCGCGCGCTGATCGATCTGGCCGAGCAACATGCCGCTACCGTGATGCCCGGTTTCACGCATTTGCAGGCGGCGCAGCCGGTGACCTTCGGCCATCACATGCTGGCCTGGCAGGAAATGCTGACGCGCGACCATGAGCGCCTCATCGATTGCCGCCGCCGCGTCAATCGCCTGCCCCTGGGCGCGGCGGCGCTGGCCGGCACCAGCTTCCCCATCGACCGCGAATTCGTGGCGCGCGAACTGGCTTCGAGGGCGTCTGCGAGAACTCGCTGGATGCGGTGTCGGATCGCGATTTCGCCATCGAATTCCTCGCCGCCGGCGCGTTGATCATGACCCATTTCTCGCGCATGGCAGAGGAGCTGGTGATCTGGATGACGCCGCGTTTCGGCTTCATCGACCTGGCCGACCGCTTCTGCACCGGCTCCAGCATCATGCCGCAGAAGAAAAACCCGGACGTGCCCGAACTCATGCGCGGCAAGACCGGCCGCATGAATGGCCATCTGATCGCATTGTTGACGCTGATGAAGGGCCAGCCGCTGGCCTACAACAAGGACAACCAGGAGGACAAGGAGCCCTTGTTCGATGCGGTCGATACGCTGGTCGATACCCTCGCCATCTTCGCCGAGATGATGGGCAGCCATCTCGACGAGCAGACCGGCGAGCGCGTGTTCCACGTCAAGGTCAAGGCCGAGCGCATGCGCCAGGCGGCAGTCGAAGGCTTCGCCACGGCGACCGACCTGGCCGATTACCTGGTCAAGAAAGGCTTGCCGTTCCGCGAGGCGCACGAGGCGGTGGCACGCGCGGTGCGCTCGGCGGAGCAGAAGGGCTGCGATCTGGCGGACTTGAGCCTGGCCGAATTGCAGGCTTTCTCCCCCCTCGTCGGGGCGGATATCTACGACGTGTTGACGCTGGAAGGCTCGCTCGCGGCGCGCGACCATTTGGGCGGCACCGCGCCGAACCAGGTGCGCGCGGCGGTGGTGAGGGCGCGCGCGCGGCTGGGTTAAACCTGGGTTAATCCCCCGCTGGTTTCGCGCCGCCGCCGTAAACCTGCGCCAGCAGGTTGCGTAGCGTGTCGTGGCGGTCGTGCAGGTCGCGCGCCAACTGGGTGGCGATGACGAACTGAAAGCGGCAGCCGATTTCCGAATCCGGCTGGTACAGCAACAGGTAGGCGGAAAACGGCAGGCTGGCGACCTTCACCGGCCCACGCGCAGTGCAAGACGCCAACGCCGGTTTGCCCATCGACAATGAAGGCAGGCCGAAGAACTCGCCCGGCTGCAAGGTCTTCAGCGTGTAATACCGGCCGGTGTTGCCATAGTGAGTGACCTCGATCTCGCCATCCAGCAGCAGATACAGATCCTGATTGAGGCGATCCTGGTAGATGAACACGTGCCCGTTCGGGTACTCGTCGACGCGCATTGCGGCGGCGACGTGCTCGACATCGGTGTCGGACAGGAACTGGAAGCCCGGCAAGGTGCGCAGGTAGTTTTTCAGGATCATCCGCGCGCTCCCAACAGGCTTTTCAGGAAATCGACCACGCCATGCGACTTGCGGCTCAATTCGGACAGCGGCACGGTGAGGTCGCCCAACAACAACATGTTGCCCTCCGGGTCGATCACCGGGTTGTTGGCGGTAACCTGCAAGCGGCGAATCAACATCTGGATGAAGGCGTGCGTGAGGCGGCAGACAGCGATGGAATCCTCTGCGATCAGTGCATCGAAATCGGCATACGAAAGGCGCGCCACGGTGGTTCCCTCGCCGACGGTAACGGTGCTCGAAGCGCGCCGAACGCCGCTGAAGTAGCCCAGCTCGCCGCACCAGTTGCCCGGCCGGATATCGCCAAGCTGAATGGTGTGGCCGGACAGTTCGATGGCCAGTTGCAGACGGCCGCTCAGTACCAGGAAAAAGGCGTCGATCGGCTCCTGGTCATGCACCATGATCCGCCCCGCTTCCAGCGCGTGCACGCTGATGCGGTCCAGCAGCGGCTTGACGTGATCGATGCCGAGTTGCTCGACCAACTCGGGCAGGAGTTCGAAAAGGGCCTGTTCGTCCATGTGTTCATCCATGCTGCCTCCGCGCCGTCTCGGTGTAGGCGATCAGCACAGCGCCACAGGCGAGCCAGACTGCTCGCTGGCAAACCGCGAGAGGGCGGAGAACAGTTCTTCGTTGCTGCGGGTATCGCGCCAGATGCCGCCATCCCAACGGAAATGAAAGCCGCCGCTTTTTGCCGCGACCCAGATTTCCTGCGCGGCGGCCTGCTTGTTGACGACGATCACCGAGTCATCGGCGAATTCGATTTCCAGAATGCCGCCGCTGGAAAGGTCGAAATCGAAATCGCCATCGGCTCGTTCGATGGCCTGCTCCAGCCGGCGCAAGGTGTCGTCGGCCAGACGGGTGTATTCGCTTTCAGTCATGGTGGGCTCCGTGATGGCGCAGCTTTGGGGGTGCTAACTTCGGCTGCTAAACTGGCGCCGATGTTAGCCCGGATATTTCATAAATGATCGCCATGCGAATTTTCCTGTTGTTCTGCGTTTTTTTTGCTCTTGCCGGCTGCGGTAAAAAGGGCAATTTATATCTGCCCGACGCACCGACCGCGCCACCCGCCACCCAGCCTGCCCAGAAATGAACGCGCTCTCCAGCCGGGGCGGCATCCTGCATGTCGAGGATGTGCCGCTCGACACGGTCGCCGCCCAATACGGCACGCCGTGTTACGTCTATTCGCGCGCCGCGCTCGAACAGGCCTACCGCGCTTACGAGCAGGCGCTGGCGGCGCACCCGCATCTGGTTTGCTATGCAGTGAAGGCCAATTCCAGCCTCGCCATCCTGAACCTGTTCGCGCGCCTCGGCGCCGGCTTCGACATCGTCTCCGGCGGTGAACTGGCGCGCGTGCTGGCGGCCGGCGGCGATCCCGGCAAGGTGGTGTTTTCCGGCGTCGGCAAGACCGTAGCGGAGATGCGCGCGGCGCTGTATGCCGGCATTCATTGCTTCAACGTCGAGTCGGAAAGCGAACTGGCGCGCCTGAATCGGGTGGCCGGCGAGCTGGGGCAGAGCGCGGCGATCAGTCTGCGCGTCAATCCCAATGTCGATGCCAAGACCCACCCGTACATTTCCACCGGCCTCAAGGACAACAAGTTCGGCATCGCTCACGATCAAGCCTTGCGTGTGTATCGCGAAGCCGCCGGCATGGCGCATCTGCGCATCATCGGCATCGACTGCCACATCGGCTCGCAACTGACCGACGTCGCGCCCTTCGGCGAGGCGCTGGATCGTGTGCTGGAGTTGGCTGACAGCCTGCAAGTCGATGGAATTCGGTTGCAGCACATCGACATCGGCGGCGGCGTCGGCATTCGTTATCGCGATGAGACGCCGCCCGCGCTGAATGACTACGCGCGCGTGCTGCTCGATCGCATGCAGGGTCGCTCGGAAAAACTCATCGTCGAACCCGGCCGTGCGCTGGTCGGCAATGCCGGCTGGCTGCTGACGCGAGTGGAATATCTGAAGCATGGCGAAGCCAAGGATTTCGCCATCGTCGATGCCGCCATGAACGATCTGATGCGCCCCGCGCTTTACGATGCCTGGCATGAAATTCTGCCGGTGCGCGAGCGGCAAGACAGCCAGACGCGCAGCTATGCCATCGTCGGCCCGGTGTGCGAAAGCGGCGATTTTCTCGGCCATGATCGCGCGCTGGCGCTGGCCGAAGACGACCTCCTCGCCATCTGCTCCACCGGCGCTTATGGCATGAGCATGAGCTCCAACTACAACACGCGGCCGCGGGCGGCGGAAGTCATGGTCGATGCCGAGCTGACGCACCTCATTCATGAACGCGAACGGGCCGAAGATTTATTCGCGCAGGAAACATTGTTGCCAGGATGATTCTTCACACCGAATTTCGCTGAATTTCACGAAAAAGCGCACGGAAAAGCGCGCCAGCCCTTGCTGAGCGCGCTTTTTTTTGTTCTACAATCCGCACGCCTCTTGATCGCGTGGAAGTGCTTGAGGCAAAAGGCTTTCCGGCCAAACCCTTCATCAATCGAGGAGTCAGACATGCCCGCTGCCAAACCCGCAAAAAACACCGCCAAGAAGGCCGAAAAGAAAGCTGAAAAGAAAGCGGCCGCCGCTGTAGTTGCCGCCGTCGCCAAACCCGCCGCTACTGCAAAAAAAGCTGTTGCCGCCCCCAAAGCCGTTGCCGTTAAAGCCGTTCCCCCTAAAGCCGTTCCCCCTAAAGCCGTTCCCGCTAAAGCTGCTGCCCCTGCCAAGAAGGCTGTCGTAGCCAAAGCCCCCGCCGCTAAAGCAGCCAAACCTGCCGCCGCCGCCGCACCGGCCAAGAAAGCCGTAGCCGCCAAAGCCGCCGCGCCCAAGGCAGCCGCTCCAGCCAAGAAGGCTGTCGTAGCCAAAGCACCTGCCGCTAAAGCAGCCAAAGCAGCTAAACCCGCCGCCGCTGTCGCCGCACCGGTCAAGAAAGTCGCCGCCGCCAAAGCTGCCGCGCCCAAGGCAGCCGCCCCTGCCAAGAAGGCTGTCGTAGCCAAAGCGCCCGCCGCTAAAGCAGCCAAAGCAGCCAAACCCGCCGCCGCTGCCGCCGCACCGGTCAAGAAAGTCGCCGCCGCCAAAGCTGCCGCGCCCAAGGCAGCCGCTCCAGCCAAGAAGGCCGCAAAAAAATAATCCGACGACTCGGCTGGCCATAAAAAAAGCGGGCATTGCCCGCTTTTTTTATGGCTGTTCGCTTGGCTGCATCAGTAATCCAGCGGGTCTACATCCAGCGTCCATTTGACGCCCTTGGCGGGCAGCGTTTCCAGCAACACCAGCCACGCTGTCAGGAACTGTTGCAGACGTTGGCGCGCACCAGCCTGCACCAGCAACTGCACGCGGTGGCGATTGGCGACACGGGCCATCAATGCCGCCACCGGGTCGAACAGGATGATGCCGGCATTCAGCCCCAGACCTGCCTCTCGCGCCGCCAGCAAAAATCCCAGTGCACTTTCTTCTTCGCGCGCTTCCGCACGCAGCAGCGCCTGGCTGGCATAGGGCGGGAAATCGGCGCCACGTCGCTCGCGCAAGGCCGTGGCGGCGAAACCCGGGTAATCGTGGCGCAATACGGACTGGTAGAGCGGGTGGCGCGGGTAGGCGGTCTGAATCAGCACCTCGCCGGGATGCTGCGCGCGACCGGCGCGACCGGCGACCTGCATGAGTTGGGCGAACAGGCGTTCGCTGGCGCGAAAATCCGGCGAGATCAGCGCCTGGTCGGCGCCGATCACGCCGACCAGGGTGAGATGCGGGAAATCATGTCCCTTGGCGACGATCTGCGTGCCGACCAGGATGTCTATCTCGCGCGCTTCGACCCGATCGCGCATCTCGGCAAACGCGCCTTTGCGCGCGGCGGTATCGCGGTCGATGCGGAGGATGCGGGCTTCCGGAAATTGTTCGGCCAGGGTTTCCTCGACCCGCTGCGTGCCCTGGCCGGCCGGGCGCAGATCCAGATTGCCGCATTCCGGACAGGCCTCGGGCGGACGTGCGATGAGGCCGCAGTGATGGCAAACCAGACGGTAGCCGGTTTTGTTTCGGTGCAAAACCAGATGCGCGGAACAGCGCGAGCACGGGAAGACATGGCCGCAGCCGTTGCACAACAGGGTGGGGGCGTAGCCGCGCCGGTTGATGAAGACCAGACTTTGTTCGCCGCGTTGCAGGCGCGCACTTAGCGCCGTCAGCAGCGCACTGGTGAGGCCCTGGCGCGGTCGATCGGTGCGGCTGTCGATCAGGCGCACTTTGGGCAGCACGGCTTGCGCGTGCGCGCGTTTGCTCAAACTGAGCAGGCGGTAGCGGCCGTCCTTGGCGTTGCGCCAGGTTTCCAGCGCCGGCGTGGCGGAACCCAGCAGCACCGGGATGCCGCGTTCGCGCGCGCGCCAGACGGCGACATCGCGTGCCGAATAACGCATGCCTTCCATCTGCTTGTAAGCGCTGTCGTGTTCTTCATCGACGATGATCAGCCCCAGCCGGGGCAGCGGCGTAAACACGGCCAGGCGTGTGCCCAGGACGATATCGGCGCGCCCTTCGAGCGCATCCAGCCAGGCGTTGCGGCGTTCGCCAGCAGCCAGATTGCTGTGCAGTCCGATCAGTTTCCGGCTCGGAAAACGACGCGCGAAACGCTCCATCAGTTGCGGCGTCAGGTGAATTTCGGGCACCAGCACCAACACCTGTTGGCCGCGCGCCAGGACATCGGCCACCAACTGCAAATACACCTCGGTCTTGCCGCTGCCGGTTACGCCATGCAGCAGGAGTGCGTTGAAGGCGGTGGCGGATTCACGCAGGCTCGCGATCGCCAGCGCTTGTTCTTCGGTCAGATCCGGGGCGGCGTCTCCTTCTACGCTTGCAGCGGCCAGCAGTGCAGGCTCGACCCAGGCTTGTTTGAGCCAGTCTCGAATCAACAATTTCTCACCCGGCGACAGTTCGGAACGCGCCAGCTCGCCGGCCAATAATTTATCTGCCAGCGCTTTGCGCGCACTGAAGCGGGCCGGAATCTGTTCGGCTTGCAGACGACCGGCGGCGGTGAGGCAATAGGCCGATGCCGCCGGCGCTTTGCTGGCTGCTGCCGCGCGCCGCAAAGCCGGTGGCAACATCATGGCCAGCACTGCGCCGAGGGGGTGATGGTAGTAGCCGGCGACAAAACGCGCCAAAGCCAGCAAATCGGCCGGTAAGGGCGGGGTGCTTCGATCTATCGCATGCAGGTTCTTCAAGCTTGCCAGCGGCAATGTCGAGTGATCCGCCAGCTCCAGCAGCACGCCGATCAGGCTGCGCGATCCGAAGGGCGCTTCGACACGCCGGCCGATATCGCTCGGGCAGGCGTCGGCGGCCTGGTAGTCAAACAGGCGATCGAGCGGGGTATCCAGCGCGATGCGGGCAATCGGAATGGGGGCGGCGAAGCCAGGTATATCGGAATCGGGCAAAGCGGTTTTAGCGAACGAACTTAAAGTGATTTGAGAGAAGGCGCGATGAACTTGTAACCCCGTATGGGGGTTTTTGAATTGTCCACCGAAGCTGTGGATAACTATGTGGAAAACCTGCCGTGTAAGCGTCCTGTGCCCTTATAAAACGCTGGTTCAAGCGGCCGGCTTAAAAAACTAGCAGAGATTATTACCCATAAGAATCAGTGAGTTACGAAATTGCATAATTCGTCGGCTTGCTAGCGTCTTGAAAACGCCCTGTCAAGCGTTCAGGTGTGCATAAGTAGCGGCTTAAATCCCATCTGTCGAGTTCTTTGTCCGTTGAGCGATGCATCGATTTTCGCTCCGGGTCCGAATCTGCCCGGCTCACTTCAAAGACCATTCCACGAGGGCGGCCTGCGCCTTCGCACCAGCCGCCGCATTGGCATGATTGATCAACATGACGAGGATGCGCCGGCGTCCATTCGGGCCCAGCACATAGCCGGCCAGATTACGCGCCCCGTGCAATGTGCCGCTTTTTAGCCAGGCCAGGCCGGCCGCAGCGGATCCATTCATGCGATTTTTCTGTGTTCCTTCCAGGCCGACGGCCGGCAGACTGGCGGCGAACTCGTAATACGCCGGGCGGGCCGCTGCATAGCTCAGTAGATGTGCCAGTGAAGCGGCCGAAATACGCTCGATGCGGGACAAGCCTGAGCCGTTTTCAAGCACCAGCTTCGGTAACTCGAGTCCGTGTTCCGTCGCCCAGTTGCGCACCGCGCGCACGCTTTTCTCCCAGGTCGCGGGTGCTTCGTAGCGAGCCGCCCCAAGATTGAGAAACAGCATCTTGGCCATGACGTTGTTGCTGTATTTGTTGATATCGCGCACCAGTTGCGCCAGGGGCGGCGATTCGAATTCGAACAGTAAACGGGCGTTTGTCTCGCTGGCGCCGGTCCGTATCTTGCCGCTATGGAGATTGCCAAGCTCCTTCCAGAGCGCACTGAACGTTGCCGCGACGGTGGCTTCCGGGCTGAGCAGGTTGAGCGGGAGGCTTTGATCGCCGCATGCGCTCGGGTAGGCGCCGGTCAGGATCAGGCTGCCGTTGTCTCGTTGCGGCGTGAGTTTTTCACGCCAGCCGCTGCAAGAGGTGTCTGTGAGTTGCAACTGGTTGACCAGGTCAGGCGGTGCGTAGAGGCTGCTCGGCGCATCCGCCGGCGCCGGATCAAGCCTGGCGCTGATGCCGTTCGGCGCGACTGACCCGGTCACGCCCAGACGCAGATTGAGGGTATTGAAATTGACCAGCAAGGCGCTCGGCGGTGCGTTGTAGGGGCGCAGCGGGGCTTGATCGAAGGCGGCGGGATCAATCGGATCGAGGTGGTAATAACTGGCGTCAAGAACCACGTCGCCGCGAATTTCGCGCACCCCGCGTTCGCGCAATTCGCGCAGCAACAGCCAGAAGCGCTCCAGCGTCAGCGCCGGGTCGCCGCCACCTTGCAGAATCAGGTTGCCTTGTAGAACACCCTCTTTGATCGGGCCATCGACGAGCATCCGGGTCTTGAAGGTATGCGCCGGCCCCAGGCTATCCAGCGCTGCCAGCGTGGTGACCAGCTTCATCACCGAGGCAGGATTGAGCGATCGCTTTTCGCCGTGCGCGAGGAGGGGAAGCGGGTTATCGACATCCTGCACCAGGACGCCGACGTGACTTTCGGGAATGCCGGCCTGCTTCAGGGCCTGGGCGACCGTAGCGGGCAGTTCAGCGCTGGCAAAACCCGGCAGCAGGACCAACAGTGCCAGCAAGTAGGGCGGAAAAGCGCAGCGCCTTCCGCCAGCGCACATCGGACGCTTGGCGGAAGGCGCTGCGCTTGAGCGCCCTACAAGGGCAAAACTCACCGGGTCACATCGCTTACGTCAAATCGCTGACGTACCAGTCCATCGCTTCAACCAGGCCTTCCAGGATGCGATGACTCGGCTCGTAGCCCAGCAGGGTGCGCGCTTTCGAGATATCGGCCAGAGAATGACGCACATCGCCTGCCCGGAAATCGCGATAGCTGGGCTTGAAATCTTTCAAATGCGGGAAGCGCGGTTCCAATACGACGCGGATGGCCTCGAACAGGTCGTTCAACGTGGTGCGGTCGCCGACGGCGACGTTGTAGACCTGATTCGCCGCATCCGGGTGCTGCGCCGTTGCCGCCAGCAAGTTGGCCTGCACGGTGTTGGCGATGTAGCAGAAGTCGCGGCTGGTCTCGCCATCGCCATTGATGAACACCGGTTCGTTGTGAATCATCGCCGAGGTCCACTTCGGCACCACGGCGGCGTAGGCGCCTTCCGGATCCTGGTGCGCGCCGAAGATGTTGAAGTAGCGCAAACCGATGGTCTTGAAGCCATAGGCGCGGGCAAATACATCGGCGTACTGCTCGTTGACCAGCTTGGTCACCGCGTAGGGCGACAACGGCTTGCCGATCACGTCCTCGACCTTGGGCAGGCCCGGATGATCGCCATAGGTGGAACTGGAGGCGGCGTAGACGAAACGGATCACCTTGGCATCGCGTGCGGCCACCAGCATGTTGAGAAAGCCGTCGATGTTGGCCGTGTTGGTGTTGATGGGGTCTTCCAGCGAGCGCGGCACCGATCCCAAAGCGGCCTGATGCAGGACGTAATCGACGCCCTTGTCACCAAACCCGCAGGCAGCGCGGCAATCATCCAGCTTGCGGATGTCGCCTTCGATGAGTTTGAAGCGCGCCCATTGCGCGGGTGAAACCGCAGCCTGAATCTGCTTCAGATTGTGGCGATGGCCGGTGGCGAAGTTGTCCAGACCGACCACGTTCTGGTCCAGCCTGAGCAGCTTTTCCAGCAGGTTGCAGCCGATGAAACCTGCGACGCCGGTAATCAGCCAGGTTTTGGGTTGCGTCGGGAGCTGGGCGAGGAGTTCGGAATAAGCGGTCATTGGGTACGCATTGTGTGTTGCAGCCGTCATTCCGGCGTGGCTGGAATGACGGCGAGGTGAATCAAAGCCGCCAGAGATTGAACCCGGCCGCCTTGACTGCGGCCTGGTCGTAGGCGGATTTCACATCGGTGAAGACGCCGCCTTTACGCAGTTTGGAAGTCAACTCGGTGAACGACATGGCCAGATACTCCTTGTGCGAAACCGCCGCCACGATGGCATCGACATCAGCGGGCAACTGGTCCCAGGGCGTCAGGCTGATGCCGTATTCGTGTTCGGCTTCCGGCGATTCGGCGATCGGGTCATGTACGGCGACATCGCAGCCGAAATCTTTCAACTCTTTCACCAGATCCGCGACCTTGGAATTGCGCAGGTCGGGACAGTTTTCCTTGAAGGTGAGCCCGAGCACGATGACCTTGGAACCCTTCACCGCGCCGCCGTTGTTGATGATCTGCTTGACTGTCTGCTGCGCCACGTAGGCGGCCATACCGTCGTTGATGCGGCGGCCGGCGAGGATGACTTGCGGGTGATAACCCAGCATCTCGGCCTTGTGGGTGAGGTAGTACGGGTCGACGCCGATACAGTGGCCGCCGACCAGGCCGGGCCGGAACGGCAGAAAGTTCCATTTGGTGCCGGCGGCTTGCAGCACTTCGAGGGTATCGATACCGAGACGGTCGAAGATCAGGGCGAGTTCGTTCATCAGGGCGATGTTGAGGTCGCGCTGGGTGTTTTCGATCACCTTGGCGGCTTCGGCCACCTTGATGGAACTGGCGCGATGCACGCCGGCGACGATCACCGAGGCATACAGTTCGGCGACGGCTTCGGAGGTGGGGCCGTCATCGCCGGAGACGACTTTGACGATTTTGGTGATGGTGCGCTCTTTGTCGCCCGGGTTGACCCGTTCGGGCGAGTAGCCGACATGGAAATCCTGCTTCCATTTCATGCCGGAGTGTTTTTCCAGCAACGGGATGCAGACCTCTTCCGTGGCGCCGGGGTAGACCGTGGATTCATAGACCACGGTGGCGCCCTTCTTCATGTGCTTGCCGACCGTGGTGGAGGAACCAACCAGGGGGGAGAAGTCGGGGATGTGGGCGTCGTCGACCGGGGTGGGCACGGCGATGATGATGAAGTCGGCCTTGGAGATCGTGCTCGGGTCGGTGCTGACACTTAGCCGGGTCGCCGCCTTCAGATCTGCCGTGTTGACTTCGCCGGTGGGGTCGCAATAGTTTTTGTAATTGGCGATCTTGCTTTCCGACAAGTCGAAACCGATGGTCTCGAATTTCTTGCCGAACTCAACCGCCAGGGGCAAGCCAACATAGCCCAAGCCTACAACAGCAACAATGGTCATGATCTCTCCCAAAAGGAACAAAAAGTAAACCTGAAACGGAAGCATTCTACCCAAGCAATGACTTGCCTGTACCCGCAAGGGGCACGCCGGATTCCTAAGCGCTAAAGCGCCAAGGACTCCGCTGTACCCGCAAGACGCACGCCGGATTCGTAAATCGCTGAAGCGGCAACGACTCCGCTGTAGCATGACGCCGTTGCCCCGGGTACGACAAGCCGGGACGCGATAGACAGCATTATGGAGCCCGAATATGTCCGCAAAACCCGCCGCCCTGCTGTTATCGGCATGGCTGTGTATTTCTTTGAGTGCTTGTTTGCAGCCTGCGCACGCGGATATCGCCGAGATCCTGCCGCGCATCAAGTCGTCTATTGCCGGCGTCGGCACCTTGCATCCCTTGCGCAATCCGCGCATCAAGCTTCTCGGCACCGGCTTTGTCGTCGCCGATGGCCAACATGTCGTCACCAATGCCCATGTCGCCCCCTTGCTGATGGAAGAAGAAAAGGGCGAATCGATCGCCGTCTTCCTGCGCGGACCGGAGGGCATCATCGTGCGCAAAGCGGAAAAAGTCGCCAGCGACGCGGAGCACGATCTGCTTTTGCTCAAGATCGAAGGCGAGGCGGTGCCGGCATTGAAACTGGGCAATTCCGAACTGGCGCGCGAAGGGCAGCTCTATTACTTCACCGGCTTCCCGATTGGCGCAGTGCTGGGGCTCTACCCGGCAACGCATCGCGCCGGACTGGCCGCCATCGCCCCGATATTCAGCCCGCCGCCAGGTACCCGAAATCTCACCGCCAAACTGATCAAGCGTGCCGATAATCCGTTTCTGATGTTCCAGCTCGATGCCACGGCTTACCCGGGCAACAGCGGCAGTCCGCTTTATGACGGCAACACGGGGGCGGTTGTCGGCGTAATCAATTCCGTTTTTGTCAAAGGCGCGAAGGAAAACGTACTGCGCGATCCAAGCGGCATCACGTATGCGATTCCCGCCAAATACATCCAGGCGCTGTTGGAGAATGCCGGCCTGCTAACGGCAATCACGCGCGGCAGTGCGACGACCGAGACTGGCGCCGTATCCACACCGGCAGTGCGCGGGAAAAGATGAAGTAAGCACATGTTTCCGTTGCCATTGGTCGTGACTATCGGCAACTCGCGGCGATTGCGGTTTTTCCTTGCGGCGGCCCATGTTTGCTGCGCGATCGCAATCTTTCTTGCCGCGCTCGCCCCGTATTTGCAGTGGGCGATCATGCTGTTGTTGGTCTTCAGCCTGGCTTATTACTGGCGCCCGGATCGGGACGTTCGCTTGAGATGTGATCGAGATGGAAATCTGGAAATCTGGCGTGACGAACAATGGCGCGCGGAAAATCTCGCTGGCTCCAGCGTCATCCTGCCTGGATGCGCGGTTTTGCGCATAGCTACAGAAAACCGATGGCTCCCGCGTAATCTGGTTGTCCTGGCCGATAGTTTGCCCGCCGATGACTTTCGGCGGCTACGTGTCTGGCTGCGCTGGCGGGGAAACAGACCCGAGGCGACGGGGACGACAACCGAGATGCCAGATCAATAGCGGTAATTCACGCTATTCAACAGCCAGGGATTGGCTTTGGGCTCTCGTGATGGCAACTGCAACCATTCCTGCGATCTTTCGGCGGCAGCCTCTCGGTTGGCAGGTTCGTGCGCGCTATCCGCCGCAATGGCGGCTCTTTCGTGCGAGGCGGGGTAGATGCCCCAACGCCGCAGTTTGCCGCTCTCGGTCATCCGGTTGAATATCGCCTGGTAGAAACGAGGGTCCAAGCCCGCAGCCATCCAGCGCAACCCGATCTGAGGATCGGCGAATTCCGCCCAATTACGCACCGTGGCCGGATCTGCAACCTTGCCGAACGTATTGGAGTAAGTCCCCGGCGTCATCGTAACTGAGGCGAGGGCGGTCATGAACCGAGGCTCGGTGACCGCATCCAGCCATTCCGCGAACAACTCGGGATTTTTCGCCGCCAGGCCATTCCTGGTCGGGTCCATCATGCGTGCAAGCCACGCTTCCGGGGAGGCGGGTAAGCCACTTTGCTTTGATGCGCTTTTAGATGCGGTCGGCTTTGCAGAATTCGGCAATGCGAGGCGATCGACCACGCTCCCATCTGCGCGAATCACAACCTGAATGCTATGTTTGGCAGGTGTTGACGGCTCAACACCCGAACTGGCTTCGGCCTGCAACACCGAGTAGCAGGCCAAGCCGACCAACGCAACCAGCTTGCGGCACTTCATCATCAAAGCCTTATTATTCAGAGAGATATCGTGATATTCCAAATATCTTAACATGCTGCCCGAGCACAAAACAAAAAGGGCGGAACCTTTCGGTTCCGCCCTTTTTTACAACGCAGCTAAGTAAATTACTTGGCGGCAGGAGCAGCAGGAACAGGCATGAAGCCGGCGAACGGGTTCGCCATGTTGCCGTAGGTGGCGGGATTCATGAATGCACCGAAAGCGCCGTAGGTGGCGGGATTAGCAGCTGCGCCGGCCCACTGGGTGTACAGGTTGGGGTTCAGCGGAGCCATCATCAGGTTCATGTTGGCGGGAGCCAGAGGAGCCATCGCCCAGTTGGTGTACATGCTGGGGTTCATCGGAGCCATCATCATCTGCAGGACGCGGGGGTCCAGCGGAGCCGACAACATCTTCATGTACATGTTGGGGTTCAACATGGGGGTCATGGCAGCCGTGTAGAAATTCGGGTCCATGGAAGCGGCCAGCCACTTGGTGTACATGTTGGGGTCGAGCAAGCCAGCGTAGGCTTTCAGGATGTCAGGAGACATGCCAGCCTGGGCCATCTTGGTCATGGTGGCGGGGTCCATCAGCTTTTGCATGATGATGATGGAGGTAGCCGGGTCCATCATGTTGACCATGGCGGCAAGCGCTGCCTTGGGGTCTTTGGCAATATCAACAACCTTGGCGGGGTCCAGCAACTGGGCAGCGGTGGATTCCGGGGTGGCGGGGCCAGTGGCAAATGCGGATTGGGCGATCAGAGCAAGGATCAGGGCGGAAAGTTTTTTCATGTCTACTACTCCTAGTTAATTGAAAGTAAAGGGATAAATTTGAACTACGAGGCGCAGTATAGTGGCGAATATTAGAACATTCGATTGTCCTGACACTCGGCCCAAAGCGCCCCGGAGTGCGTGTTGCATTCCCGCAACAATGACGAGTCAGCAAATTTAGACAAATGCTCAGTCGCCCAGATAGGCGGCTCGTACCTGTGGGTTTCGGGCAAGTTCATGAGACGGCCCGGACAGCGTGATGGCGCCACTTTCCATGACGTAGGCGCGATGGCTGACCTGTAACGCCAGATTGGCGTTTTGCTCAACCAGCAAAATGGTGACGCCCTCATGGGCGATGGCGGCAATCGTTGCGTAGATCTTCTGCACCATCAATGGAGCCAGTCCCATGCTCGGCTCGTCCAGCAACAGCAGACGCGGCCGCCCCATCATCGCGCGCGCAATGGCGAGCATCTGCTGCTCACCACCGGACAGCGTGCCGGCGAGTTGTTTGCTGCGCTCCGCCAGGCGCGGGAAAAGTTCGAAGGCACGCGCGAGATCCGCCTTGATTTCGGCGCGATCGTTGCGCAGATAAGCGCCCATAGCGAGATTCTCGGCCACCGTCAGACGACCGAAAATCCCGCGCCCTTCCGGCACCAGGGCCATGCCGCGCGCGGCAATGGCATGTGTCGGCTGTTTTTGCAGACGCTCGCCGGCAAAGAACACTTCGCCATGCGGCTGAATCAGCCCCATGAGGCCTTTGAGCGTGCTGCTCTTGCCGGCGCCATTGGCGCCGATCAAGCAGACCAGTTCACCCTGCGCGACATCGAAATCGATCCCGCGCACGGCCTGGATACCACCGTAAGCGACTTTCAATCCGCGCACTTGCAGCAGGCTCATGTTGGCGCTGCGCCTACAGGAGTTGAACCAAGATATGCGGCGATGACCGCTGCATCCCGCTGCACGCTGGCCGCGTCGCCCTCGGCGATCTTGCGGCCGTAATCGAGCACCGCGACGCGATCGCACAGACCCATGACCAGTTTCACATCGTGTTCGATCAGCAGCAAAGTCACGCCGCCGGCGCGCAACCTGAGAAACAGTTCACCCATTTGTCGCCGTTCGCTGGGATTCATCCCCGCCACCGGCTCGTCCAGCGCCAGCAATTTCGGCTCCGTCGCCAGTGCGCGGGCGATTTCGAGACGGCGCTGATCGCCATAGGCCAGGTGTCCGGCCAGCGTGCGTCCTTTGTTATGCAGTCCGACGTAGTCCATCAGACTGCGCGCCTGGTCGCGGATATCGGCTTCTTCGGCGCGCGTGCCGCGACCGCGCAGCACCGCGCCCAATATGCCGGCGCGACTGCGCGGATGGCGTCCGACCATGACGTTTTCCAGCGCGGTCATATTGGCGAACAGGCGAATATTCTGGAACGTGCGGGCAAAACCGCATTTGACGATCTGGTGCGGCTTCAAGCCTTGCAGCGGCGCGCCGGCCAGTTTCACCGCGCCCGAGGTCAGGCTGTACAGGCCGGTCATGCAATTGAATAAAGTGGTCTTGCCGGCCCCGTTGGGGCCGATCAGGCCGTAAATCTCGCCTGCCCGCACGTCGAGAGACACTTCTTCCAGCGCGGCGAGACCACCAAAACGCTTGGTCACGCAAGAGACTTGCAGCAAGGACGCCGTGCTCATGCCCGCGTGTCGTAAAGATTGGCCTGCTCCTGCTCGGCCACACCATCCTCGGCGGCAAACTCACGCTTGCGTTGATGCGACGGCAGCAAGCCGGCGGGCCGGAACAGCATCATCGCGACCAGCGCAACGCCGAACAGCAACATACGCAGATCGGCCGGATCGACCGCGACATGGCCCAGGGTCGCACGTTGCAAATCGCCCAGATAACGCAGCGCTTCGGGAATCACCGTCAACAACACCGCGCCCAGAATGACGCCGGGAATATTGCCCATGCCGCCCAGCACGATCATGCACAGCACCAGGATGGATTCCCACAAGTTGAAGCTTTCCGGGCTGATGAAGCCCTGAAACGCCGCGAACAGGCCGCCGGCGAGGCCGCCGAAGGTGGCGCCCATGGCGAATGCCAGCAATTTCATGTTGCGCGTGTTGATGCCCATCGCCGCCGCGGCGATCTCGTCCTCGCGGATCGCCGCCCAGGCGCGGCCGATGCGCGAATCCTGCAAACGCAGCGCAACGAAGATGGCGAGCAGCGTGAAGGCGAGGAACAGGTAGTAATAAAAGTAAGTCGGCGGAAAGGTCATGCCGAAAACGTGCAGCGGCTTGCCGAAAGAAAAGCCGGCGATGCTGACCGGGTCGATCAGGTTCATGCCTTGCGGGCCATTGGTCAGGTTGAACGGCGCGTTCAGATTGTTCATGAAGATGCGGATGATCTCGCCGAAACCGAGCGTGACGATGGCCAGGTAATCGCCGCGCAGCCGCAGCGTCGGCGCCCCCAGCAACACGCCGAACAGCCCGGCCAGCATCGCGCCGAGCGGTAGCACCAGCCAGAACGGCAGATGCAGGCCGAAATGCGGGCTGGCCAACCAGGCGTAGAGATAGGCGCCGAGCGCGTAGAAGGCGATGTAGCCGAGATCGAGCAAGCCGGCGTAGCCGACCACGATGTTCAGGCCGATGGCCAGCAACACGTAGAGCAGCACGAAATCGAGCACCCGCACCCAGGCGTTGCCGAGGCCGAAGCCCATCAGGAAAGGCAGGATGGCAAGCAGCACCGCCAGCAGAACTGCGGCTAATCGCGGCCGGCGGCGCAACGAATCAAGCACGGTTGGCCACGCGCTCGCCGAGCAGACCGGACGGCCGGAATACCAGCACGCCGATCAGCACGAAGAAAGCGAACACGTCCTGATAGTGGCTGCCCAGGAATCCGCCGGTGATGTCGCCGATATACCCCGCGCCGAGCGCCTCGATCACGCCCAGCAGCAGGCCGCCCAGCATCGCGCCGGCGATGTTGCCGATGCCGCCCAGTACCGCCGCCGAGAAGGCTTTCAGGCCGAGCATGAAGCCCATGTAGTAGTGCGCCAGGCCGTAGTAGGCGCTGACCATGACGCCGGCGATGGCGGCGATGGCCGCACCAATGATGAAGGTGGCCGAAATCACCCGGTCCACGTTGACGCCCATCAGCTCCGCCACTTCCCGCGATTGCGCGGTGGCGCGCATGGCGCGGCCGAGTCGGGTGCGTTCGACCAGCAGCCACAAGCAAGCCATGATCGTCAGCGCCAGAACCACGATGGCGATCTGCAGCAGGCTGATATGGGCGCCGAAAACTTCGAATTTGGTGGTCGGCAATATTTCGGGGAACGACACATACTGGCGGCCCCAGATCAGCATCGCCAGATTCTGCAGAATGATGGAAACGCCGATCGCCGTGATCAGCGGCGCCAGACGGGGCGCTTTGCGCAGGGGCCGGTAAGCGATCTTCTCGATGCCGAAAGCCAGCAGCATGCAGGCCGGAATCGCCACCAGGATGCCGCCCAGCACCACCAGCACGCCGGGCAAATCAGGCGCCACGCCGGCCAGCACACCGATGACCGTCAACGCCACCATCGCGCCGATCATGGTCACCTCGCCATGCGCGAAGTTGATCAGCTCCAGGATGCCGTAAACCATGGTGTAGCCGAGCGCAACCAGGGCATAGATGCTGCCCAGCACGAGGCCGTTGACGAGCTGTTGGGCGAAGATATCCATGTGTGGGGAGGGAGGGGCTCGTCATTCCCGCGCAGGCGGGAATCCAGTTCGTTCGTCAAACTTCAATCAGATTGACGCTCTGGATTCCCGTTTTCACGGGAATGACGGTTTATTTGATGGTTTCCAGCACCTGCCACTTGCCGCCCTTGACCTCGTAGAGGGTCACGGCGCCGCCGGTGGTATCGCCCTTGGCATCGAACTTGACCGGGCCGCTGACCCCCTGAAGGTCGGTCTTCGGCAACTCCGCCAGCACCTTGGCCGGTTCGGCGGAGTTGGCGCGCTTCATGGCATCGACCAGCGCGTAGACGGCGTCGTAGGCATAGGGGGCGTAGACCTGGATCGCGCCATATTTGGCCTCGAAGCGCTTGCGGAATGCCGGGCCGCCGGGCATCGAATCGATCGGCAGGCCGGGCGAGGAGGCGATCACGCCTTCGGCATCGGCGCCCGCCAGTTTCATGAAATTCACATTCTGCAGGCCATCGCCGCCAAGCAATTTGGCAGTCAGCCCGAGGCTCTTCATCTGTTTCGCCATCGGTCCGCCCTGCGGGTCCATGCCGCCGAAGAAGATCAGATCCGGCGTCCTGCCCTTGATGCTGGTGAGAATCGCGCTGAAATCGGTGGCGCGGTCATTGGTGAATTCGTGCGCGACGATCTCGCCGCCGGCCGCCTTGGCCGCCTTCTCAAATTCATCCGCCAGGCCTTGGCCGTACGCGGTGCGGTCGTCGATGATGGCGATCTTCTTCGCCGCCATCTTGCCCACTGCAAACTGGCCCAGCGCCTTGCCCTGCTGGGCATCGTTGGCCATCACCCGGTAAGCAGTCTGGTAACCCTGCGCGGTATAGGCCACGGCGGTGGCGGAGGGGGAAATCTGCGGAATGCCGGCATCGTGGTAAATCTTCGAAGCCGGGATGCTGGTGCCCGAATTCAGGTGGCCGATCACCGCCACCACGCCGGCATCGACCAGCTTCTGGGCGACGATGGTGGCGGTCTTCGGTTCGGCCTGATCATCCTCGCCAAGCAACTCCAAGCTCACCTTCTTGCCACCCAACTCCAGCCCCTTGGCATTGATTTCGTCGACCGCCAGGCGAGCGCCGTTTTCGTTGTCTTTGCCGATGTGGGTTTGCGGCCCGGTCAGCGGGGCGACGGAACCGATCTTGATGACATTGCTACCGGTCTCTGCCTTGTTGCCGCAACCGGCGATGGAAATCGCCAGGGTCAAAGAGACGACGGATAGTGCGAGCTTGCTGGAATGCACCTGAATACTCCCGAAAAGCCTGAAAAACCGGCGGTTTATATCACACCCGCGACGCACGCTGAACCATAAAAAAAGCCGGGAGAACCCGGCTCTTTTATGGCATTGAATAGCCGGCTTTCGCGTACCGCCCGACCTACAGGGACAGAACCCAGTCGGCCAGTTTCTTGGCGTTGTCGTCGGACACTTGCGGGTGCGGGGGCATCGGAACCGGACCCCAAACGCCCTTGCCACCCTTCTTGATCACGGTAACGATGTGATCGGCAGCCTTGGCGTCGCCCTTGTACTTCTTGGCGACATCTTTGTAGGACGGGCCGACGACCTTCTTGTCGACCTGGTGGCAGCTCATGCAGGCGCTCTTCTGAGCCAGAGCCTGGTCAGCGGAAGCAACGCCAGCGGCCATGGCGAGAACGGCAGCAGCAGCGATTACGATAGCTTTCATATTGAATCTCCTTTTTGATAAGTCCCCGGAGGGGGAAAGGCAACTCTAGTTGCGGGGCGGATGTTACTGGACCACTCGGTTACTGAAAATAGCAAAAAGATCAGGCAATTGGACTATTTCAGGCAGGCATTTAACGTTGTCACAAATCGTCACGTTGACGCTGAATTGGGGCGGTTTTTGCGTATTGGTAGGAATTTCCCGGGCATTGCTGGGTAATTTGAACAACAAACTGGCGCTCGCTTCCATTCCGAGGCGCTTCTTGTCTTCAATGCGGTTGCCACCTTCAGCAAGGCGGTCGCTAACCGCTCTTCTCGCCCCGATTCTGCAAAGACCGCACGACCGCCGCCACCAACGCCTCGATCTCGTTGCCGCTCAGATCGGGGTAGGTGTTTTGAAGCTGGCTCATGGCCCGGTAAAGGCTGGTGCCATTGAGCGATGCCGAGTTGAGCAACAGAGGTTCGAGCAGGGCCAACGCAGAATCGAAATGGTTACGTAACAACGGGTTTGTTCTGCGTTCTGCCGGTTTTTCATTGCTCTGCGCGATGTCTTGCTTATTCATGCGTGCCCTATCCGTAGTCATTGTTTTGTCGTGTTGTCGAAGCTAGCCAGCTTTCATTACACGTCTGTAACAAGCAAGCGCGCCAAACCGACAGGCTGCCAGGACGTCACCAAGTACATCGACGAGAAAATTTACAACGCCCGGGCCTTCACCGCTTACCGGGATGCCCTGGGTTGTGACCTGAAATTGGCTAGTTAGAGACACGGAATGCTACGTAAATACATGATTTGGTGCGGTCGGCGGGACTCGAACCCACGACCCTCGGCTTCGGAGGCCGATACTCTATCCATCTGAGCTACGACCGCGTTGTATTGAAATGTTGTGAGGCCAGATATCGCTTTGTCTTCACTAACCCACATGACTTCGCTTCGGAGAGCATAAATCCACTCAGTTACTATGCCGGGCGAGAGGGAAACGCAGCATAACATAGCGATCGTTTGGCCGGCTGCGTAAAACCCTTATAATCACCGGGTCCCCCAACCATGACTAGGGTCTGCGCCATGTCCGAACATCAGCAAATGACAAAAACGACGCCAAAAGATTTTCTTGCCGCCACGCTAGGTGGCCTGTTTGCTCCAGGCCTGACGATCTTCCTGATCGTGATGTTGTTCCTGGGCATCCAGCACAACATGGGCCAGACCGACCCGGCCCCGGTTGCCGAAAAAGCGGTGCGTGAACGCATTCAGTCTTTCGGCCAGTCGCAGGCGATTGATCCCAATGTCCCCAAAGTCGAACTCACCGGTGAGCAGGTTTACAACGAAATCTGTGCTGGCTGCCATGCCTCCGGTGCGTTGGGCTCTCCCAAGTTCAAGGAAAAAGCCGACTGGGGCAAGCGTATTTCCCAGAGCTACCCGACACTGCTGGATCACGCCCTGAAAGGTTTCAACAAGATGCCCGCCCGCGGCGGCGATCCGGATCTGAGCGACATGGAGGTGGCGCGTGGCGTGGTCTACATGACCAATGCAGCCGGCGCCAATTTCGAACCCGTGCTGAAGAAAGAAGTGGAGCCCAGCGCTGCTGACCTGGCGCGTGGCAAAACGGTGTATGGCGAGAACTGCGCTTCCTGCCATGACACCGGCGTAACCGGCGCGCAGAAACTGACAGATGCCAAGGCATGGATGCCGTTGATCAAGGAAGGCAAGGAGTTCCTCTACAACGCGGCAATCAACGGCAGTTTTGGCGGCCCGGCCAAAGGCGGTAACGTGAAGCTGTCCGATGCCGATACGAAACTGGCAGTGGATTACATGGTTGCGGAAGCGAAGACGGCGATTGCGGTGGCTGCCAAAGCGCCCATGAAAAAATAGCCCGTAGAAATAGTAGCCCGCAACGGTCTGAGCTTGAAAACGCGGTCTTGAGCTTTGAAGCTCAAGACCGCGTTTTTCATTTGGTCAGCATCGCTTTGAGGGCGGATAGCCGACGCCGACCGTCTTCTTTGACTTCGCTGCTTTCTTGCGCCGCACCTGATCGCTTGACCTCGTTCTGATCGATTTCATTCAGAAAACGTGAAGGCTCGCAGGGCGTAATTTCGCCGCCGCGTTTGCGCTTGGCGCACCAGCTTATGGTCAAACCACGCCTTGCGCGCGTGATGCCGACGTACATCAGCCGACGTTCTTCTTCCAGGCGTGAGCCTTCCAGGCACTCGCGGTGCGGCAGGATTTCCTCTTCGACGCCGACCAGGTAGACATGCGGAAATTCGAGGCCCTTGGCGGCATGTAGCGTGGAAAGACGCACCGCATCGACCTCTTCGTTATCGCGCCCTTCCAGCAGGTTCATCAACGTGACGATCTGAGTGAGTTCGATCAACGTTTTGCCGTCTTCCTCGCCCTTCTTGGTCAGCCACGCGACAAAATCACGCACATTGAGCCACTTCGCCTTGGCCGCACGATCGTCTTCCGTCTCGTATAGCCATTCCTCGTATTGAATGGCGGCGAGCAGTTCTTCCAGCAGGCGGCCGGCGGGTTCTTTTTCTGCGCGCTCGGCGATGCGATTGATGAAATCGCAAAACTCGATCAGCGGTTCCTGTTGTCGGGCTGGAAGATGGGTCTGGAATCCGGATTCGAAGGCCGCCGCAAACAAGCTGACCTGGCGCTGCCCGGCGTGATCGCCGAGTTTTTCCAGGGTGCCGGCGCCGATCCCGCGTCGGGGCGTGGTGACTGCGCGAATAAAAGCCGGGTCGTCATCCGGGTTGGCGATGAGGCGCAGGTAAGCGGTGAGATCCTTGATTTCGGCTTTGTCGAAGAAGGACTGGCCGCCGGAGAGCTGATAAGGAATCTTGGCTTCTCGTAACGCCTCCTCGAACAAGCGAGCCTGGTGGTTGCCGCGATACAGGATGGCATAGTCGGCAAAGCGCGTGCGGCACTCGAACTTGTGGGCGGAGATGCGCAGCGCGACGGTTTCCGCTTCATGCCGATCATCGCGGCATTGCAGGAGTTCGATGAGATCGCCGAGACCGTGTTCGCTCCATAAGTTCTTTTCGTGCAGACGCGGGTTATTGCGGATGACGCTGTTGGCGGCGCGCAAGATGCGCTGGCTGGAGCGGTAGTTCTGAGTCAACGGAATAATCTTGAGGCTGGGGTAATCCTCCGTCAGCCGGCGCAGATTCTCGACATCCGCGCCGCGCCAGGCGTAAATGGCCTGGTCATCGTCCCCCACTGCGGTGAAGCGGCCCGACACGCCGGCCAACAGCTTCAGCAACTCGTATTGGGCGCCATTGGTGTCCTGGTATTCGTCCACCAGCAAGTAACGCAGGCGTCCTTGCCAGGTTTCCAATGCTTCGGGATGCCCCCGGAATAGCTCGACAGGCAGACGAATCAGATCGTCGAAATCCATCGCCTGATAAGCGCGCAAGGTGTCTTGATACGCTTGATAGGCGACTGCGAACTGGCGCTCGGTCTCGTCCGCGGCCGCTTGCAGCGCGGCAAACGGCGCAAGCAGCGCATTTTTCCAGTTGGAAACGACGCTGGCGGCTTGGCGCAGGCTGGCTTTGTCGCCTGTTTTCAGAATATCGGCCAGGATTTGCTGCGCATCGGCGGCATCGAGCACCGAGAAGCGGGGTTTGTAGCCCAGGCGCCTGGCTTCATGGCGCAGAATTTGCAGTCCCAGCGAGTGAAACGTGGAGACCGTCAGCCCCTTGCCCTGCCGGCCCGGGAGCAATTCGGACACGCGCTCGCGCATTTCGCGCGCCGCCTTGTTGGTGAAGGTGATTGCGGCGATATGGCGCGCATCGATGCCGCACTCGGTGGCGAGATAAGCGATCTTGCGCGTGATGACGCGGGTTTTCCCCGACCCGGCGCCCGCCAGCCCCAGCTGCGGGCCATCCAGATATTTCACCGCTTCACGCTGCTGCGGGTTGAGGTCTGAAAGCATGAGGGCGGCTACAAAAGAAAACGGCCCGCCTGAAGCGGGCCGTTACAGATAAACCTGTGAATCAACGCAAAATCAACGCAAGCCGTTGATGTACTCGGCCACGGCTTTCATTTCCTGGTCGGTCATCTTGCGGGCGATGACTTGCATCATTTTGCCGCCGTCATTGGTGCGATCGCCGCTGCGGAAGTTCTTCAGTTGAGACAGCACATATTTGGCATGCTGGCCCGCCAGACGCGGGAATTGCACCGGGATGCCGGAACCGGCCGGGCCGTGGCAGGAGGCGCAAGCGGGAACGCCGCTGCCGGCGTTACCACCCTTGAATATCTTCTGGCCTTCCGCCACCAACGCAGCGTCCTTGGCCAACTTGGGTTTAGGTTGCTGAGCGCTGAAATAAGCCGCCAGATTCAGCATGTCGTCAGCGGAAAGATTGGTCACGTTGGGCGCCATGATGGCGTTCTTGCGTGCGCCGGCTTTGAATTCGCCCAATTGCTTGGCAATGTATTCAGGATGTTGTCCAGCCAGAACGGGATAGGCCGGCGAGGTGCTGTTGCCGTCGGTGCTGTGGCAGGCGCCGCAGACGTCATTGACAATTTTTTGCGCCTTGGCGGGGTCGCCTTTGGCGGCGGGGGCCGGCGTGGGGTTGGCCCAAGCAGGGGTGGCCAAAGAAATGGCGGCAAATAACAGGCCAGTCAACAGCGTGAGAGATTTCATGTAACGCTCCTTAATCCGCAAGAACAACGATGGAATCGCGGCATTTTAGCGGCCCATTTGTTATAGTGCCAGCCTTTCAAACGGTGGCCCCCCGTGCTCAACGCCGCCTTTCACATCACAGTCGCGCAAATCAGCGGTCTTCCCGCCGACAGTCTGGCCGAAGTCGCCTTCGCCGGACGTTCCAATGCCGGCAAGTCCAGCGCCATCAATACGCTGTGCAACCACAAGCGCCTGGCTTTCGTCAGCAAGATGCCTGGTCGTACGCAACACCTGAATTTCTTCCGTGTCGATGAAGGCCGTTTCCTGGTCGATTTGCCCGGCTACGGTTACGCGCGCGCGCCCAAAGCGCAGAAACATGTCTGGCAGGCGCTGATTGGCGGCTATCTGGCTGACCGAACGCAACTCACTGGCCTGGTCATGATCATGGATATTCGCCACCCGCTCACCGAGCTGGATCGTTCCCTGCTGGAATGGTTTCGACCTTCCGGCCGGCCGGTGCACGTATTGCTTTCGAAAAGCGACAAGCTCTCGCGCGGCCCTGCTGCCCAGACGCTGCTGGCGGTCAGATCCGAACTCAAGAAAATGGGCATGAATGCCAGCGTGCAATTATTTTCCAGCTCGAAAAAAGTGGGCGTCGACCAGGCTGAAGGCGTGGTGAGGGATTGGTTGGGCGTACCCAAAAAAAATCCGGCTCAGGGCGAGATTCCGGGTAAAGACCAGGCAGGATAAGTCGCTTCCGCAAGGCCGCAGTTTTGTTTCAGGAGGGATGCATCATGTTCGATTTATCCAGTTTTCCGCACAAACGTATGCGCCGCATGCGCCGCGACGTGTTCTCGCGCCGATTGATGCGCGAAAACATGCTGACCGCCGCCGACTTGATCCTGCCCGTCTTCGTGCTGGATGGCGAAAACCGGGTTGAGGAAATCGCTTCCATGCCCGGCGTACAGCGCATGAGCCTGGACAAACTTTTCCGGGTTGCCGAGGATTGCCTGAAATTGGGCGTGCCGGCTCTGGCCCTGTTTCCGGTTGTGGATGCATCGCTCAAAAGCCTGGACGCCGCCGAGGCTTACAACCCGAATGGCCTGGTGCCGCGCGTGGTTTCAGCCCTGAAGGCGCGCTTCCCTGAATTAGGCGTGATTACCGACATCGCCCTCGACCCCTACACCAGCCACGGCCAGGACGGCCTGATCGACGACAGCGGCTATGTGCTCAACGATGAAACCATCGCCGTACTGACCCGTCAGGCCGAATGCCATGCCGTTGCCGGCGCCGACATCGTGGCGCCTTCCGACATGATGGACGGCCGCATTCATGCGATCCGCGAGGCCCTCGATGCCGCCGACTTCATCCATACGCGCATCCTGGCCTATTCCGCCAAATACGCCTCCAGTTTCTACGGCCCGTTCCGTGATGCGGTCGGCTCCGCCGCCAACCTGGGCAAAGGCGACAAGCACACTTATCAGATGGACCCGGCCAACTCCGACGAAGCGCTGTGGGAAGTGGGGCTAGACCTGCAAGAAGGCGCGGACATGGTGATGATCAAACCCGGCATGCCCTATCTGGACATCGTGCGGCGCGTGAAAGACACCTACCAGGCGCCCACCTTCGTTTATCAGGTCAGCGGCGAGTACGCCATGCTCAAGGCTGCTGCACAAAACGGCTGGCTCGACGAGAAAGCGTGCGTGCTGGAGAGTCTGCTTAGTTTCAAACGCGCCGGCGCCGATGCAGTACTGACTTACTTTGCGTTGGATGCCGCGCGCTGGTTGGCGGCGAAGTAATCCTGGATTCCCCCGTTGGAGTGCTCAACATCAGTACGTGAAATGTTGGGCACGCTGCGCTTTGCCCAACCTACATCTGGCGTCGCACTTGCCGCAGAAACTCAGCCGTAACGCGCGCGTCGTTCCCGGTCGACCTGAATGATGTAGCGTTGAATCGCCGTTTCCACGCTGGGCGGCAAGTCGATGAACTGGCAACCCGCCCGATGGGTGAGGCGACCGTTCTTCAAGGTAATTTCGAAGGTCGTGCTGACATTCAGCCCTACCGCAAACTCGCCAGTCCCCGGCAACGTGATACGGCACCCGTGAAAGGTTTCTCCAGCCTCGAGACGGCCATCTTCCGGGTACGCCAACACGCCAACGCCGCCGATACTGATATCGACCACAACGGTCTCCATCAAGCCGGCTCCGGTATTGATCAAGCATTTCACCGGGTTGATCACAGAGGTCACCAGGCGGTAGTACTCGCGACGCTGCAACCGGAGGAGTTCCTTCGGTATCGGCACGCGGAACATCACCTCTTGACCAAGACTGGCTGATTCGATCTTTGTGCAGGAGAACTGGACGTGAACCTGGTCGTGGGTCGATGCACAAACGCATTCTTTGCTGTTCAGCAACAACGCATTCATGGCCTCGTCCACGCCCTGCTCCAGCAACACATAACCCTTTTCCGCCTCAACCGCTACGAGGGTGGATAGCAGGAACTGCTTGCCGTTTCCGCCATACAGGGAAACGATGTTCTTGTCGTCCATTACCTCGCGCAAAATGCGCTCGATTTCGGCTGTGTGGCTTACCAGGTAGCGCCCACGATCCTCCGTGGATATCAATTCAATCTTCATGGGTTGATTGTAACGACCAACGGACACGAACAATCAGGCATGACAGCATTCATCAACCAGTCAACCGGATATCGTCTTCTGTTGTCTGTCGGGATCGGCTTGGACTAAAGGGGTAAAGGGGGATTGTCGCCCCGACTTTTTCGGAACCAGGCGAGAAGTGTCGGATTTCTTGCTTCCAGTGTCTGCTCCAGTTCTTCAATACTGGCGAGATACAGGGAGACCGGCCCGTAGTAATCCACTGGCGCGCTGATCTGGTGGAAAGAAAAGTGCATCCGCGTAAGCATCCGTGCCAGGGTGCGCTCCATGGAGGCATACCAATGGGTAATCTCGTGCTCCTTGCTGTGGCGATACATCTTGCGGAACAGGCCGAGCAGGAGGCGCGGAGATGTGCTTTGATCAATGGCGGGCGACACGCGGGTGTACTCCGGATTCGGTTGCTTGGCGCCGCTTCGGCGTGCCAGCAGGCTTAACAGGGAGGAAAAGCCGAATTCCACGGCATCCGGCTTTTCGCGGAACTCGGGGGAGATGATCAGGCGGGAAATTTCCGCCGCCTTGCCCAAGGGGGGCAAAACCACGCTGGAGGAGGGGGTGCAGAAATCTTGATAGGGGAAACGCTGCCCCGGTTTGGGGATGACCATACGCACAGTGCCGACGATATCCCCTGACTTGCTGTAAGCCGCAAAATTCACGGAATAATCGTCGTAAGTGTCATATTCCCGGCCGTCTGGATAGTTCTTCGGGTCGAGGAATCCCTTCTCCTTGCAGTAGACCGCGTACCGCAGGGAGTGAACGTCTTTGTGCATCAATAAAATCCCAGGAAAACAACACACCATACCCGTCCCGACTCGGGGACGGGTAGGAATTTCGCTGGCATATGGGCTTGGCAGTGCATCAAAAAGTCTCTTTATGCATCAGGTCACGCGGGCTGCGTCGAATAAATTTACACCAGAAGCGTTACGGCGGCTCAATCGCAGCCCTTCACGTTGAGTTCCGCGCGCCATCACGACAATGCGAAGCGCATTCAGGCAAGGGAGCAGAAAACAATAGCTGGGGCAAAACACAGTTTCCGCAAGGGTTAGCCGATTGCCACGGTCTGAGGGAAAAACAGGGGAACCATGGTTCGGGCCGCGTTTCTCTGGTGTCAAACGACATTTCATTACTCGCCGCTTGATGCCCTGGTCATCACAGGGAATAAACGCGGCCTGCCCCCCGATGCTCTGTCGGATTTTTTTACAACGGATGAAGAGCTGTGGGCGCGTGCCAATGCAGATATTTCATAACAATATGATTATTAAGGGAAAAATAGGGGTGCATGTGGGCTGGCACGCCACTTGCTTTATCCAACCCAGGCGGCAAATATGGCGCCACAACCTTGAAACCCTAAGGAGTTCAAAATGAAACTTAACAAAATCACACTGCTGACCGCGACGTTAGCAGCAACTCTCGGATACGGCGCCAGCGCCAGTGCAACTACCATTGACCTGTTTAACGACCCTGCTACTCCTCTCGTTAACTTTGTTGAAGATAACAACAACGCAGTTGGTCCGGTGGCTCAGCAGTTTGATGGCTCTGCTGGCGGCACTATTATCGGCGGTTATCGCGACTTGATTATTGATGCCCTATCCGGCGCTAACGCCGCTAGAGGAGCGTCGCTGTCAGTTGATAGCGGTTTTCTGTCGTATAATAACGACTCTGGAGTCGCGAGCGAAGCAACCATCCAGTGGGATGGTGACGATTTGGCTGCTGTCGAGAACCTCAATATCGGCGGGCTTGCCAACGCCAACCTGATTCACCAGACGGGGTGCACGACGTTGTTGGGTTGTGATCGCTTTGTAGCCACCGTAATTCAAGCCGACCTGGGCTTTAATTATGATGTCGGCGTCTATACCAGCGCAACGCAATACACCATTCTAAAGAGCGGCACGCTGTTCAACGTTACCAACTATACCACCGATTGGCTTTTCAGCTGGTTCGCACTCTCAGCCGGGTCCCACGTTGAGAACGGGTTGCCTTTCGATATCGTTCATGGCGCCGGCGGGGCTGCTGACTTCACGGACGTGGGCGCCATTGAATTGAAGCTCTACAACACCGGCATATGCTACCAAAGCGGTGTCGCTTGTCCCGTCTCTGTGGATCTGCAACTCGACTCCATCGCCAAAACCGTCCCGGAACCTGGCTCAGTGGCACTTTTAGGCCTTGGCCTGCTTGGCTTGGCCGGTCTGCGTAGCCGCAAGCAGAAAGCCTGAGTTGACAGCCTGAGCTGACAGCAGGGTGGATTTGATGTAGTTGAGCCACCCTCCAGCGCTGCCAACCGGTGCTACGGAACCGAAACCCGCCACTTTAAGTGGCGGGTTTTTTTTGGGGTACGCTAGGCAGCAAAATAACTGCCATGAGAGGAAGAGGATCCCAAGTGTGAAGATGAGAGCCGCTAATGTGGCCCATACAGTTCAAAAAAGGGACGGACTACGTCTATTCGCAACACGCGATTTATGCGTTTGCCACTGATCTTACCCAGCCAGATTCACCCTCTTGGTCACAGGGTTCCTGAAGCTATGGATTACCACAATCGGCGCTGTGCGCCGTAAAGCAGCCTGATCGGGCATTAGTCTCGCAAGAAACGCCCCGCATTGCGGGGCGTTTTGCATTACGCGGTAATGTCCACCACCTGCGACAAGTGTCGCTTGAAACTATGCAGCACCAGTTGAGGTGCGGCCACCACCGGTCTGCCTGACAGCAAATCGTGGATCATCGATACCGCCATGGCGCCGATGGAAAAGCTGCCGACGGCGACCTGGGAGGCAGGGCAGGGCTTGCCGTCTTTCATGCGGGTGAGCACTTCAGTGATCTGCTCAGTCACCTCGGAGTCCAGGTAAGGCACCAGGCGACCGATGAAGGCGGCGAACACATCGACATAGCTGCTGGCATCGCCCCCTCCCGCCGCTCTTACCCGCTCGATATCCGGGGCGATCAAATCCGCCAGCGACAACGGAGAACTGGCCGGGAAATACCAGACCAGGGCGCCGAAACCGACGCTTAACGCGGTAAATATTTCGACATGGTGTTTCTTGGCGCTGAGGTGCAGCCGCAGGATGGCCTGCAAATCGAGAAAATCGACAGTGTCGAACACGATATCGGCCTTGCCGACGATGGCATCGGTATTGTCGGCATCCAGGTAGGCCTGGACCGCCTCCACCTTGGCCTGCGGGTTGATGCGCAGGATCTTGTCCTTGAGCGCCTCGACCTTGGGCTTGCCGACATCGGCAAAGTCGTAGAACTGGCGGTTGAGGTTGTGGGCATCCACCACATCGCCATCTACCAGGATGAAGTTCTCGAAGCCGAGGCGCGCGGCGCAGACAGCAGGGCCGCTGCCGATACCGCAGCCGGCGATGAGCAGTTTTGTGTTTCTGATCTTGGTCTGCGTCATGTCATCGATATAGCCGCCGTTACGCATAACGAAGGTGTCGTAGTCGAATTGAGACGTCATGTTTTGATCTCCAGTGGTGGGATGGGGAAGGGAATGAGCCGGCCTGGGTTTTGCGTTCAATCGGACTGAATTATGCCGCGCACTGTTCAGTTTTCCGCAGACATCCCGCACCCCGGGCGCGGCATTGTGGCTGCGTGTTAGCATCCTTAGTCGTAACTCACCGCACGGCCGCAGGCGAGGGAACTCGATGGATTATCTCAAGCTATTCACTCAGCAGACTTTTTTCAATTTCCTGTGTGTGGATGGAAAACCGGAACTGAATGAAACCTATAAATTGCGCTACCAGGTTTATTGCCTGGAACGCAGTTTCCTGTCACCCGATGAGCACCCTGCCGGCAGTGAGTCGGATACCTACGACGCCCACGCGGAGCATTTTTCCGCCTATGACCGCCATGGTGAGATTGCGGGTTCCGTTCGCCTGGTGCGGCGCTCGCCAGAACTCGGTTACCCATTCCAAGAGCATTGCCCGGTATTTTCGGATGCCTGGTTGCCGCCCGATGAAGCAGCCCAGGAAATATCGCGCCTGGTGGTCAGCAAGCAGTATCGGCGGCGGCAGGGAGACAATTGGCTGGGCATCCCGGACGAAAACCCGCTTGAATTGCCCGAGGATATTGCCGCGAAGCGGGGGGGGCATCCGATCATCGTGCTGGGCTTGTATCGGGAGATATACCGCTATAGCAAACGAAACGGCATTCGTTATTGGTATGCCGCCATGGAACGATCACTCGCGCGCCTGTTGAGTCGTTATGGTTTCGACTTCAAACCGATTGGCCCGAAAATCGACTATTACGGCCCAGTGACCATCTACCTGGCCAGTCTGGCGGATCTGGAAGCCAGCGTTTCCAACGTATCTCCCCAGTTATACGAATGGTTCACCAGCGAACTTTGACAAGCGCTGCCAGCATGCTGGTGTTTTGATGCGGCAAAGGGTTACTGAAGCTTTTTTAGGTAGTCCTTGGTGAAAACCTTGTCGGGCAGATCGCGCAATTTCATCTGCCCATATTCCATGACCGAGCGTTCACCTTGCTTGAGCGCATCTTCCATAATCAAACGAGTTGGGCGGCGCTTGCCCGCCATCATCTGGAAGTTCTCGTAAGCGCAGTTTTTCATCAAGCGGTTGGACAGGGAGTAGAACTCGGCTTTACGTGGCCTGTAGTTGGCCTGATTGACCCACAAAACCACACGGTGATAGGTGACGCCCCGGTCAACGGCCAATAACTCCAGCACGTAGTGATCCTCACCATCGAGCTTTTCACGACGTACCAACTTGGGGTTGTAATCGCCGACGAAATTGGCGCGCGCCAAGTCGCCATTGGAGACCTCTCCGGTGAGACGCTGGGCGAGGCCAAGTCGAATGGGCTGGGATACGTCGGGCATGAATATCCACAAGTCGCGGCCTTTCATGAGCATGATCTGGCCCCGTTCAGAAGCCGGCTCAAGTATCATCACCACGGTGTTTTCATTGCCCTTGGAAAGAACCCGGTATTTTCGGCTTTCCATGTCCTGACCTGGTGTGGCGCTGGAAATGGAGATGTCGACCTGGAAGCCTTCCGTCGGAAAGCGGATTTCGTCAGACTTCTCCAGAATGCTTCGGGCAGTGGCATCATCCTCAGGCCCTTCGGCCAGGGAAGAGAGCGGAAATGCCAACGCGAGGACTAAAGTGACGATCAGATGGCGGTTGAAGAAAAATGAAATCACAGACATATCGTTAATCTTCCAACATATCGTTAGTCTATTGATGCCGCAGCCCCACACAGAATGCATGCCATGAGCCTTGTCCGCGTAGAAGGTGTCAGCAAGGAGTATCAGATGGGCGACCAGACAGTGGTCGCGCTTCACAATATCACACTCTCTTTCGAGGAAGGGGTGTTCCTGGCCATCGCAGGCCCGTCCGGCAGCGGCAAGACGACCTTGCTCAATATCATCGGCTGCATCGATACACCGACTCAGGGCAAGGTATTTATCGATGACCAGGAAGTAACAGGCCTATCGGCCGATGCGCTGGCTGATCTGCGTGCGCGAACGACCGGTTTCATTTTCCAGACATTCAACCTGTTTCCTGTCTTGACCGCAGCAGAGAACGTCGAGTACCCCTTGCTGCAATTGCCGGGGGTGGGCCGGGAGGAACGCAGGAAACGAGTACGCCGTTACCTTTCCGTCGTGGGTTTGGAGAAGTACGCCCACCATACCCCCAACCAATTGAGCGGCGGCCAGCGCCAGCGCGTGGCTATCGCGCGCGCCCTTGCCATCAATCCGCGCATTGTCCTGGCCGATGAGCCGACTGCTAATCTGGACAGTAAGACGGGGGCCGACATCTTGACGTTGATGAAAGAAATCAATCGCCAGTTAGGCACCACGTTTATCTTCTCAACCCATGATCGTCGGGTGATGTCGATGGCTGACCGCCTGGTCCGCATCGAAGACGGCCATCTGGCCATGTTGGCGATGAATGTAGAGGGAAAATGGAAACAAGTCAGGACAGATCGATCCCTTCAACGAGCGCACGAGGTTGCAACATGACAAGCAGACTGTCAGGGACGTTTGCCGCGTTTATTTGGGGTTTGCCGTGTTTGGCCTTGGCGGCTGAGATTTTGCCCGCCGATTCAGCCCCGGGGCTGACGATGCGCGTGGCGGCCAAGGACGACGACTTGCCTTTATCCAAAGATGACTTGTTTGGCACCTTGCCGGAGAAAGACGCTTTGCCGGCATCAAAGGACGTGTTGTTCGGCGCTGATCCCGTTGTAGAAAAGGCCGGTAACGATCGGGAAAAGGACTTGTTGCCCGCCTCAAAGGAGTCGTTATTCGATGCGGAGGCGGTTCCTCCGATATCGAAGAAAGCGGCGGCTGCCGACGCTTCGCCGGTGCGCGGCTATTTCCAGACCGAGTTGGCGCGCACCATCGCCAATCCGGATCATTGGTCCAAGGTGTTGGGCCGGCTGGAGATCGGCACCCAAGGCCGATTGGGTCAAGGTGTGCAATGGAAAGTGTCCGGGCGTTTCGATTACAACGCTGTCTATGACCTGACTGACTTCTATCAGCCTCAGGTCCGCAACGACCAGCAGGCCGAGTTCCAACTCCGCGAAACTTACCTTGATTTCTCAGCTGGCGACTGGGATTGGCGTCTGGGCAGGCAGCACATCGTTTGGGGCGAAATGGTGGGGTTATTTTTCGCCGATGTGGTCTCAGCGAAGGACTTGCGTGAGTTTGTCCTGCCGGACTTTCAGGTTTTGAGAATTCCACAGTGGGCGGCACGTACTGAATTCTTCGACGGGGATTTTCATGCTGAACTCGTCTGGATTCCTTTCCCAAGCTACGACAACATCGGAAAGCCGACGGATTTCAGTCGTCCAGGCAGTGGCGCCAACTTTTATCCCTACCCGCCGTCATCGGCGCCGATGACCATCCTGGCCGAAGATAAGCCGGGTGTCAGCCTGAGCCATACCAATTTCGGGGCGCGGGTAACTCAACTCACCCGAGGCTGGGATTTATCGGGTTTTTACTACACCAGCATGAATAGTTATCCGACCTGGTACCGTGACCCGGTGGTCAAGACCACGTTCACGCCGAAGCATGACCGTATCTGGCAGATGGGCGCGACCGTGGGCAAGGATTTGGGCAATTTCGTCCTGAAGGCTGAGGCGGTCTATACAAATGGGCGTCGCCTGAATCTGGTTTCCAATCTTGCCGATTCAGATGGCGTGGTAAAGCAAAACACGCTGGATTGGGCGGTGGGCCTGGATTTCAACCCTGGTCACGATACCCGGGTAAATACCCAGCTATATCAGAGTTATACGTTCGATCATGATGCCGATACGATTCCCGACAAGGCGGAGACCGGCGTTTCCCTGCTGGTTAATCATAAGTTGCCGGGGAATTGGCAAGCCGAGATCCTGTTGGTGCACAGTCTCAATCGCAGCGACTGGATGGCGCGTCCAAAAGCGATTTGGGGATTCCAGCCGAACTGGAAGTTGAGCTTTGGCCTGGATGTGCTCGGCGGCCCCCCCGATGGATTGTTCGGACAGCACGACAGCCAGGACAGAGCTTATTTGGAAGTCCGCTACGATTATTAAAGTTGCATGAAGCCAGAATTAGATGTTCTGGCGTAAGGCATCCACAACCGGGATATGTCGTACCCGCATCGCCGGGAGAATGGCTGCCAGGATAGTGGCAATGAGCCCGACGGCGAAAGCGCCGGCAACCACGGAGGGCACAATGCTGATGTGAGCCGTGTAGGGCAGGTCGGCATTGGGCGGCGGTGGCATCGGAATGCCGATGGCGGAGATGACCAGTGCCAGTACGATGCCCAGCAAGACTCCACTGGTCGCCCCCGTCAAACCGATGATGGTGTTTTCGGCCATGATCAGGCCGAAAACACGACTGCTGCGATTGCCCAGCGCCATCATGGTGCCAAATTCTCCGACACGCTCGAAAACGCTCATGTTTACGCTGTTGGCCACGCTCAACAAAACCATGAGCAGGATGATGATGCGCAGGATGCCGAATTGGGCGTCGTACATTTCCACGGTTTTGGCATAGAAATCATTCAGTTTCAGCCAGTTATTAATTTCAAGCCCTTTCCCGGCATAGCCCCGAACCAATGATTCCTCGACTGACAGTGTGTCCTGAGTATTCTTCAGTGCGATGACCAGCGTATTCACTCCCTGGGTGGCGAGCAGTTCCTTGGCAGCGGAGAGCGGAATGCGTACTGCGTGCGCGTCGTAGTCCTTGGAAAAGGTTTGAAATATCCCCACGACCTGGAACTCGAGGCTATTCAATGATCCGTCGGGCGTGTTGATCACCAGGTTCGCCCAGTCGTCGGGCGACAGCTTCAGGGCATGGGCCAGACCATGACCGATCATCATGCCGTTGACGTCTTTATCGTTGAGCCTGCGGCCGGATGAGATCACCATGCCACTGCCGAGTTTGTTCTCCTGTTCGGGTTCTATTCCCTCCCCGATGATGGGTTGGTCGGAACGTCCATTGTTGAGGAGGCCGGAGAAAAACAACCTCCCCATGACATCTTCGACAGCACTGATTTTTTTGATTTCCTGTCGCAGTTCCTCGGAATTATTGATAAGGAATTTTTCCGGGCTGTGCGCGCCTCGCTCGAAATAGCCTTTTTTGGCGACCTGCATGTGGCCAGACTGGGAATGGATAAGTACTTCGCCAAGCTGGGTGAAGATGTCCTGCACGAATCCACCGCTCAAGATCAGGCCTACCACGCCCGCGATGATGGCAAGCAGCGTCATGCCCGTGCGAGCCTTATGGCGCAGAACGTTGCGGAGGGCGAGTTTCCACATGGCCGGGGCGGTCAGCGGTTATGGCGCAATGCGTCGACGATCACCAGGCGCGAAGCGCGCCAGGCCGGATAGATACTGGCCGCCAGCGTGGTCAACACAGCCAGCGATAGCGCATCGACGACGATTCGGGGCGTGATGATGATGCTGGCGACAAAGCCCCGCGACATGCCGGGAGCCGGTGGCATGGGTATGCCGATCAGGGAAATCACGTGGCCACACAGAAAGCCCAGGAGCACCCCTAAAATTCCTGCTATGGCGCCGAGCAAGCCCCCTTCAAGCAGGAAAAGTATGAGGATGCGTTGGCGCCTTACACCCAATGCCATGGCTGTGCCGATTTCGACGGTCCGTTCCATGACGCTCATGGTCATGGTATTGCTGATGCTCAGCACGATGATGACGGCGATGATGATCTTGACCACGCTCATTTGGCGGGAGAACAGCTCGACCATTTTGTTGTAATAGTCCGCCAATTTGGTCCAGGGCACGGCGTCAAAGTTTTTCAGCGCGGACTCATTTTTCAACTTTTCCATGACTTGGTCGGTCAACTCCGTTTGCCGCAGGGTCACGACCCACAAGTGAGCCCCCTGCGTCCGCAACAGTTCGCGCGCCATGCCAACGGTTATGCGCAGGATGTTGTCGTCGAAGTCCTTCATGGAAGTGGAAATCAAGCCTCGAACCCTGCCCTCCACCGCATTCATGCCGCCTGAAGCTGTGTTGGTCAATAGAACAATGCTATCTCCGGTTTTGACTCCCAGATTGGCAGCCAGTCCGGCGCCCAGAACAATCCCTTTAGGATCCTGCGATGAGAGGAGCTTTCCTTCGAGGACCAGAATATTGGTCGAGGATGGATCCTTGTCCGGGTCGATGCCCTCGCCGATGAACGAGAGGGTGTTTTCCCCATGGCTTACCAGGCCATTGAACGCAAGTCTGGGCGAAACAGACTTGGCTTCGGGCAATCCTTCGAGAACAGCCAAAGCGGGGGAGCTTGCAGGCAACAGAAAAGCGAATGGGTCGGACTGAGCGTTGGCGTGATAGCCGGGCATCGAGACCTGCACATGGCCCAATTGATTCGTGGTGGATTCTTCTCGGGTTGACCAAAAGGTCCACTCTATGTAACCGGCAGTCAACATCATGGCAACGACACCAAAGCCGATGGCCAGGACGGCGATCACACTGCGGCGCCGGTGTCGGAGGATGTTGCGAAGAGCGAGGCGGAAATCCACCCCGAATGTGGCCAGGATAATCTGATTCTCCTGAGTTAAAGGCTCTTGAGCATCGCTTTGGCGCTTTCAAGTTCAGGAAACTTCTGGCCCGTAGCGATAGATGCTTCCAGTTCCTTCTTCGCATTTGCCTTATCGCCGCTTTTACTAAGCGCCACGGCCAGGTGGTAGCGGAGAGCCCCGATTTTGGGGGCTTTGTCGACGGCTTTGCGCAACAAAGCCGTAGCGCGCGGCAATTGGCCTTGTTCCACCAGAATCCAGCCCAGGGTGTCCATGATGCCTGGATGGTCGGGGGCCAGCTTGTGTGCCTGTTCCGCAGTGGCCAAGGCGCGGGCGTCCTTTTCCTTCTGGTAAAGATCAGCCAGATTGTTTAGCGCAAGCACGCTATTTGGCGTGGTTTTCAGGATAGTTTCATATTGGGCGATGGCGTCCCGGTTGCGACCGGCGTTCAAGTAGACCTGGGCAGCATAGTTGCGAATAGTCATATCCTTTGGATACTGGCTTGACCAGGCATTCAAGCGTTTTTCCGCACCTTTGGCATCGCCGGAGAGGTGCATGGCCTGATGCAGCTTGATGAACAGCGGTGTATTCGCATCCTTGGCGAGAGCCTGTTCATAGGCTTTGATGGCTTGGGGGTAGCTCTTTTGGAAAAGGTGGATGTCCGCCTCACGGTCAAAGCCGAGAGGGGATTTCAGATTTTGCTGCTGCATCTGGCGAGCAATTTGGAGCGCGGCCGCGGGTTTCTTCTCGGTCAACTCAAGCCGGATGAGCGCATCCTGAGCGGCTACGTAATCGGGGTTGAGTTGGAGTGCACGCGTGAGATTGGTGCGAGCTGGTCCCGGTTGTTTGTCGGCGAGTTGGGCAGTGGCCAGTTGAAAATAGGCTTGGGGTGAGTTTTTGTTCTTTTCGACCAGCGTGTTGAAACTGACGATGGACTCCGATCTGGCGCCCGTAGCGGCTTGCACCGAACCCAGCAGGGCGAGGGCCTGGGCATTCTCCGGGTTGGCTTTAACCGCCTGACGGGCGGCCTCTATGGCTTTGAGCTTGTCTTTCTTGGCAAGGTAGTGGCGTGCAAGATACTCACTGGGGGGGATTGCCTCGGGGTGGGTCTTGACTGCTTTCTCCAGCCACTTGAGATATTCGCTTTCCTGCTTGTCCGCCTTGGCCAGATCGGCCATGGCCAGCATGGCCTGAAGGTTGTTCTGGTCCTTGGCCAGGATGGATTCGAAACGCTTGCGTGCCGCAGGCAAATTCTTGTCTTGCAGGTCAAGTCGGGCCAGGCCCATGGCCGCCGGCAAAAAGGTCGGCTGAATGGCGAGCGCCGTTTCAAGTTCCTTGCGCGCACCGGCTATGTCCTGTTTGCCGACCAGCGCTGCCGCACGCAGGTTATGTGTGAGAGGGTTGTTGGGAAGCTTTTTTTCGAAGGCGGCGATGGCTTGTAACGCCGAGTCGAATTGCTGGCGCTGCAAATACAGGATAACCAGGGCCAGATCGGCCTTGCCGGGCTTGTCGCTGAGGCTGACGGCTTGTTCCAGGTCGGCCTGCGCTTGCTTGTCTTCCCCCTGTTGCAGGTGACCCAATGCCTGCCGGGTTTTGAGAGCGGGATTCTTGGGGTCCAAGGCCACGGCACGGTCAAGATAGTCCATGGCCTTATTGAAATCCTTGTTTTGGGAATAGATTTCAGCGGCCAAACTCAACAACAGGGGATCTTCCGTGCCGGATTTCAGGAGTGGGGTTAGCGTAGCCAAGGCGGCTTTGCCATCACCGGTCTTCAACTGACTGGCCGCCAGGAGCCGAATCGCCAGCGGATGATCGGGCTGCTTGGCCAGGACTTTCTGGGCATTCTTGAGGCTTTGTTCAAAGTTGCCGAGCTCATAGCTGACGCTGGCTTGGGCGAAAACGGACGGTAGGTGGTCTGGGTAGGCCTTGAGAACCTGCTGCAGGGCTTCATTGGCCTCCTTCAACTTGCCGCGCCTGAGTTCGAAGATACCCCGCTGATATTTGACTATGGGGATATTGCCAGCCACTTTTTCCGCCGCCTGGAGAGATTTCTCTGCCTCCTCGGTCTTGCCGGCACTGATCTGGATTTGAGAGATGGCCAACTGGGCCCGGAATTGTTTGGCGTCGTTGGCAATGATCTGCTGGTAGACCTTGGTGGCTTCTACGTCTTTCTTGTCCTGCTGAAGCAGTGCCGCTTTCATGTAAAGCGCATCCACCAATTTGGCGTCTTTCTGCAAGGCAGCTTCGACGAGTTGCATGGCTTCGGGCTTTTTCTGGTCAAGCAGGGCAAGCCAGGACTTGAACAGGAGCAACTCGGAATACTGAGGATCGGCTTGGCCGGCGATCTGTATGGCTTGCTCTGCTTCGGCGCGTTTTCCCAATCCCATGAAGGCTTTGGCGCGAGTGACTTGGAGCGATGCTGTGGATTGGGGGCTCATGCCGCTGGGGGGGACGGCTAGTTCCAGAACTTTCTTGGCTTGTCCTTGCTTCAGTAGCGCCCTGGCCAGGGCAGGAAGGACTTGGTCATCACCGGCGCCCAGTTCACGAGCCTTGGTGAGTTCTTTTTCCGCTTCGAGGTAAGCGTCGCTGGCCTGGTAGGCATTGCCCAGCAACAGACGGGCATCTCGATTGTTGGGTTGCGCCTGCAGGACAGATTTCAGTTCGATGACGGCGGCGTTGTAGTCAGCCTTCTGCATCAGTTCTTGTGCCTGCTGAAACTGTTGCTCCGGGGACTTGCTGCATCCGGTCAGGGTCAAGGCCAGAGCGACGACGATGGCTTTGTAGCCGTGATGACGAGGAAGAGTCATAAAAATACCTTACCTAGAATTGATTTGTTGAGTGTCGCCACACCCCGAAGCAGGATGTACCGGGTACGGCAAAATCAGGAACCACAGCGCACACTATAACTTCACTCTTGGCCAATCAAGAACGGCATGCTGATCTAGATTGGCGCGCCGCCACGGCTACGCCCCTCCATGCGCTCCTCGTTCAGCCACCCTGCCGCAAACCGTCATCTTGCCGGTCATGTGTCACCCGTTCAGGACGAGGTCTGTCATCGAGTCGAACTTTGGTTGTCGCGGTCGATTTGCCGCCGACGATTCCAAAGCCCGACAGGCCGCTAGCCCCTATACTCCACCCCGGAGTTGGCCAGGCAGTCGCTGCGCGGTTCGCCGCGTAGAGGAAAGTCCGGGCTCCATAGGGCAGAGTGCCAGGTAACGCCTGGGCGCTATAAGTCGAAAGACCCAAGGCGACGGAAAGTGCAACAGAAAAAATACCGCCGATGGCTGGTCGCAAGACCAGATCAGGCAAGGTTGAAATGGCGAGGTAAGAGCTCACCGCGGACGTGGCAACACGGACGGCAAGGTAAACCCCACTCGGAGCAAAGCCAAATAGGCAGGCGCGTTTTTTAACATCGGCGGCTCGCCGAAGTCTGCGGGTAGGCTGCTTGAGGCGATGGGCGACCATCGTCCCAGATGAATGACTGTCCACGACAGAACCCGGCTTATCGGCCAACTCCACTTCTTTCCCTGCTTCACGCCCAGTGAAGTGGCTTGGGCCCGGCGCTGGCGGAAGTGTTGGAGACCATCACGCCCGAAGAACTGGGCTATTCCAAAATAAAACATGAGTCCATCGGACCCACCCGCGCCGAAATGCGCCGCATCATTGCCGATAAACAATCTCAAGTTGCTGCCCTGATTGAACACGAGGGCGAGATCGTTTATCAACTGCAAGAGCTGGGAATCAATGTTTCTGACGTACAGGCTGAGGCCGCCTAAGCATGACCGCAACCACAGCCCCCAAAGCCAATATCAGCCCGTCCGCCCTCAATTCGGGGGCAGCCGTGCGCATCCTGCCATCTGGCGCATTCCGCGCCCATGATGGGCGTCCATCTGGCCTTTCCGGATGGCTGATTGATGCCAGCATCGCCGCCGCCTTGCCGGCCCTCAAGCCGATTGGTTCATCTGACTGGCTGATTGACTATGAACACCAGTCCATCAACTCAGGCGCGAACGGAAAGCCCGTTCCCGTAGCGGGATGGTTCAAGCGCCTGGAATGGCGCGAGGGCGACGGGCTGTATATGGCCGACATCACCTGGACGGATACCGCTCGCGCCATGATCGCCGCGAGCGAATACCGGCACATTTCCCCGGTTTTTTCATACAACGACAGGACGGGAGCCGTGACTAGTGTGGTGTTGCACGCTTGACGGCCCAAATAAAAAGGATGGATTTTTGGTCAGAGCAAGGCGCAAACCACAGCCATAGCCCAGCTATGGCGAGGATTTGCAACGCAGCTCTGGCCGAAAAGACGCCTTTTTATGGGCCGGATAGCGTGCAACACCACACTAGGCTGTCCGTCTTCGCGTAACTGGAGTGCGCCAGCGCTTCCTGCCATGGCAGGAAGTCGGGGCCAGTTGTTTCACTTCGTCCTTGAGAACGGCGAGCCTAAAGTCGGACAAGCCAAAACCTGCCAGTTTGTTGTTCAAATTACCCATAAACTCGCGTCATGCGCCCATAAACAAAGCCGCGCTGACAAGGGGGAGAGGCGTCGGTAATATCGCGCGATATTTTCGCCTTCCCCACTATCCCGTCTTCAAAAATTTCTAGGAGTTATCTCATGGCCACCCGCGACACCCTCGCTGCAAAGGCTGCGGCTTGCACCAGCGCCGCTGCTCTGTTCGCCATCGCCCGCGATGCTTTCGAAGCGCCGGCCGATATGGGCTACGCCAAGGAACTGCTGAACAGCGCCGCCTTTACCGGCGATGCCGGCGCGAAAGCGGCGCTCGACAAGGTCGCGGGCGACGCCATGTTCACCAAGGATTTCGTCGCGCTGGCCATCGGTTATCAGGCTCTGGGCGATGCCGGCAAGGCCAAGGACATGCTCGGTCAAGGCGCCGATTTCGCGATGGACGGCAGCGAAAAAGTGGCTGTCGGCATGGGTCAGTGGCTCGCGCTCAGCGATGCCGCTGCCGCCGCCAAGGCGCTGGCTGGCGCGCTGAAGGAAGTTTCCGCCACCGAGGAGCTGTATGGCCTGGCCGCGGTGGTTGCCGAGTTGAACGACGCCGCGTTGCTCGGTCAGATCATCGACAAGATCAAAACCAAGTGCGGCCGCGCCGGCGACTTCGCCCGCCTCGCCAAACTGGTTGCAGGCAGTGACAAAGCCAAGGGCGTCGAAATCATCAACGAGGGCGCAGCCAAATATGGCAGCCCGGCCGATCTGATCGCACTGTCCGGCGCGATGAACGAAATCGACCCGGCCGCCGCCGGCGCGCTGTACGACAAAGCGCTCGATTCCGCCAAGGACTTCACCGCCCTGATGCAGGTGCTGGCCGCCGCAAGCGGCAACCCGGAATTCGCCAAAGCGGTGCTGGCCAAGGGCGGCGCCTTGGCGACCGCCAGCGGCGAGTTGATTCAGTTGGCCGACGCCTGCGCTGCCGCCGGCGATGCCGCCAGCGCCGCCGACATGCTGACCAAAGCTGAAGAAGCCGTCGGCAACCTGATCGATATGCGCAAGGTCGTGGAAGCGGTGGAGAAGTCCCTCGCTAACGACACGGTCCGCATCGAGCGCGTCAAAGCCAAGTTGGTCAAGCGCGAAGCCAACCAGGCCAAATACGTCGAACTGCAAAACGAAGAAGCCAAGTGCAAGACGGTCAAACAGTTCATCGAGCTGGCCGACCGCATCATGGCCGACCTGGACGACGCCGCTTACGCCGGCAAGGTGCTGGGCCTGGCGGAAACCCAGATGCGCGCAGAAGGCGGCTTCCATTTCGCCCGTTTCAAGTCGCTGATCCTCGGCGTCGACCGTCTGGGCGACAAGCACTGGCTGGGCAAGCTGCTCGATGAAAGCGTGGCCAACGCCGCCGACTTCGTCTGGTTCCGCGAGATCGTGCTGACCTGCGCCAGCGAACTGCAAGACACCGAATACGGTACGGCCCGCGCCCGCGTGTTCGTGGAAGAACGCACGCTCGGCGACAGCGCCTACGACTACACCAAGATGGCGGAAACCGTGCAGACCGCGCTGGGCGACTCCGCCATGGCCGCGAAACTGCTCAATGACGCCGCCAACCGCGCCAAGGATCATTACGCGCTGGCGCACACCGCCAAGCTGTATCGCGACATCGGCGACAACACCGCCGCCAATGCGCTGTTCGCCAAGGCCGCCGAAGCCTGCGCCAACGGCGACCAGTGCGTGCAATTGGCCAACCGCCTGAAGGCTTACGAATTGCCGGCCTCCGAGATCGCCCCGCTGATGGATGCCTGCGGCGGTCATCTGTCTTCCGTCAACGACAAACTGCGCTGGGCCGAAGGCGTGGCCGATCTGCTGATGGACGGCGCCTGGGCCGACAAGGCTTACAACGGTATCGCCGCCAGCTTCAGCACGGCAACCGACCAGAAGCGTCTGCAACTCAGCCGCCAGATGCGCATGGGCTACCGCTTCTTCGGCCCCGGCGTGCAAGCGCACTGAGCCAACGGTTCCGCGTAATGAAAAACGGGCTGCGGCCCGTTTTTTTCGGTAGCAGGAAGCTGCTGCTGAAAATGGCCAGACACTCTCGATCAGGTATTGGTTGACGGCGTATTCCTGAGTTTTCATGGCATGCCCCCTGGTTACTCATGCTGCTGTACTTCTCAAGAACTGCTAATGCTTATGCGCCAAGCAATTTGAGCAGAGCGTCGATAGTCGGCTCGTGCCCACGTCCAGCTTCCAGGCAGCCCTTCCCGAAATGGTCTGCATAGTTCTTGCGCTGGGTAGGGTCGTTATTCAGGTAAGGAGCCAGTAGCTGTTTCAAGGCCTTGGCGTCGTCCACAGGATGTTTTCCCAGCAATCTCAGCATGACTGCGTCAAAACAAGGCTTTGACGCCAGAACCTGAATCTTTTTCGCTCGTGCCTGCTTCTCTACCGCCAGCGACCAGTCCTGGTCTGTGTCCAGCATCGCGGCGACGCTGTCGTAAGCCGTGTTGGCTGCCTGCCGGATGGTCCAGTCGACCACATGCTTGGCACCCTTGCCACGGGCATTCTTGATCGATACTGATAAACCACAACCACGCGGCGCATAGAGCTGCTTCACATGATTCAGGAACGCCTCCTCGTGGCGGCCCTCCCCCACGATCAACAGTGTGCGCTGGGCTTTCCAGACTGCCATGTGCAGCCCGCTCAAAACTCGGGCACGGCGCCGTAAGCGCCCGCCATGTATTTGGCGTAGAAATTATCGTCGCTGCGGATACCCGTTACCGCATCCATACGACTTGCCGTGCTCTCGCAGTCAGTGTTCTTCTGGACCAACATCACCTGCGATTTGTGGACCAGGTTCAACACCTCCATGGCGTGGCAGGTGAACAGAAGCTGCGCCTGCTGCGGGTTGGTCGCGGGATTGGCGAACAGGTCCAGGATAGGTTCCAGCATGTGGGGGTGCAGGTCATTCTCGAATTCGTCGATGACGGCCAGACCACCGATCTCCAAGGCCTCCAACAGCCTGGCCAAGAGGACGAATGCGCCTTGGGTGCCGCTGGACTCCAAGGCGAAGGGGAGCCGGACTTCAGTATCACGACTCCGGTGTCTGCCGAAAGGCATCCAGACTGTCTGGCCGGGCTCCTGAGGGTTGTTGATGGGAACCTCCTGCAACTCAACGCCGGACAGACCGAGGTCCCATGCGGAAAGCAATCGATCCATCCGTTCTCGCTGATCTGGATGGTCCGAGAAATGTCGCGCGGCAACCAACATGACCTGTTCACCCATAGACAGACGACCCAACACATTCACGTTGGTGACGACATAAGACGCCACGATGCGCGTCGCCAATGGAACGCCGAACTGAGCCGCCCAGGAGATCAGCGACACATTTGGGCGAACCTTGCGCGCCTCCTGGGCAGGCAGACCGAAATCCTGCTGCTTCACAACATAGGATTTTGCCTCGGCGTCCCAGTCGCGCACGAAGACGTAGCCGAAGCGCTCCCGCTTTTGGTACAGCGCCTCATGCAACACCCGTTCCGGAGTGCAGCGCAGCACATAGCGCCATAGCGTGCCGTCGAAATCCGCCACGACCTCAAACTCACTAGGCTCGTTCGGCGCGGTGAAGTGGGGAGTGACAGGGATATTGGCATCCGGCGGCTGCTGGAACGACTGGCCGATAAACCATGACATGAACGCCATGGGTTTCAACAAGGCTGTCTTACCGCTGCCATTGGGACCGATCACGGCCATCAGCTTGGAAACCCGCTCGCCAGTAGGCGTGTCGGCCATCCAGTCGGTCAGCGTCACCTTGCGGCTCAGCGTAAGGTCGACTTCAGTTCGCTCGCGGAACGACTGGAAGTTGGAGAAAGCGTAGCTGTGGAGCACGAATACCTCCTTTAACCAAGATAATAAACAAAAGTTTGTTGATACTATTAGTTGGTTTTGCTTTTTGCAACCATGGATGTCATAGGCCACTGCATTGAAAACATTCAACAGGGGCGCCCGAGATCGACTTTTTGCCGCAATGGGGGCCTCCCGTCAGGACGAGCCGGGGCACGGTTTTTCCGAAATTCTCAGTGGAAATCTTTGCTCGGTTTGATTCCCGAGCAGCCGCTTGTCTAATCAGCCCTTGAATGCTTCATCGGAGGCAAGATAGTTCAGTTCTTCCTGCCTGCTTTCCCGGCCGAGGATGGCGTTGCGATGGGGGAAGCGGCCGAAGCGCTGAATGATGCCCCTGTGATGTTCGGGCCAACGGGGGTCCATGCCGGCAGTCCGAAAAAGTTCGACGGACAGGTTCTGGTCGTCCGGATTCTCGCTATGCATCAGCGGCATGAAGATAAACAGCCGGCGGTCATCGGGCATGCCGTTGTGAAAGCCCTGCTCCACCGACATTCGGGATACCGCCACGGCCTTTTGCTCGCTGGCAAATGCTGCCGGCTCGCCGCGGTACATGTTCAGGGGAAACTGGTCCAGGACGATGAGCAGGGCCAGCGCCCCATCGGGGGTTTGCGTCCAGGCATCCAGTTCACCGGCGGCCGCGCGTCGCCAGACGTTCTCGAAACGGAGTTTGATTTCGGCGTCCAGGGCGGGCGTAGAGGAAAACCAGTGCTTGCCGATAGCGGGCGAAAACCAGAAATCGAGGATTTCCTGACTATCGTGCATGGCGGATTTTCACGTCCGGTCCAGGGCCGGTTCAGTGATGCTCGCGCGCCTTGCGCGCCGCGCCCCAGAGTTCTTCCAGGTTGTAATGCAGGCGCACGGTGGGGTGCATGACATGCACCACGACCCCGCCGGCATCGACCAGCACCCATTCGCCGACCTGTTCGCCTTCCATGCCGATGATTTCGGCGCCGGCTTCTTTCAGCTTTTTCTGGACGTTATCGGCGAGGGATCTTACTTGCCGGGTGGAGTCGCCGCTGGCGACGATCATCTTGTCGAACAGCGAGGTGAGGTGGCTGACATCGAGCACGGTGATCTCCTTGCCCTTGATGTCCTCCAGCGCGGCGATGGCGATTTTTACGAGTTGTTCGGAAGTGAGGTGTTCAGACATAGAGATGGTTCTCGTTGATGTAATCGATGACGGGTTCGGGCAATAAATAACGCAGACTTTTGCCGCGCAGGGCGCGGTCACGAATCTGGCTGGCGGAAATATCGAGTTGCGTGATGGTGTGAAGAAATACCCGGCCGGCGGGTTTTTCCGCGATTTCAGCGGCTTGCTCGCAACGGCGGGTGGACAACAGGGTACGTAAAGGGTCGGGCAGCGCATCTTCCCAACTGGCCAGCGAATAGCCCGGCCGATGTGCGACGGCGATGTGCGCCAGATCGAATAACCGACGCCATTCGTGCCAGGTGGTCAGGCCGAGAAAAGCATCGCCGCCCATGAACAATACCAGAGACGTCGCCGGCGGCAGTTCGGCGCGCAACGCAGCCAGCGTATCGACGCTGTAACACGGCCCGGTTTTGTCGATCTCGCGGGTATCGAGCAAAAAACGTGGATTGCCCGCCACCGCCCGCCGCGTCATCTCCAGACGATGTACCGCAGCGGCGCGCGGCTGGCCGCGATGCGGCGGATGCCCGGCCGGAATGATGCGCACCTGGCCGATGTTCAACACCTCGGCCAGTTCTTCCGCCAGCCGCAGATGGCCGTAGTGGATGGGGTCGAAGGTGCCGCCGAGGAGGCCGATGGGTTTACTCATATTGGCATCCAGTCAACTTTCCAGAGATGCCACGATAGGACTCATCCAACATGGCGGATCTTGATACATCCGAACGATCTTGCCCTCGGCTGCGCGGAGAACCAATGCCGCTTCATCGCCTTCGATAGAGTTGTCATAGAGGTAGAGGCGATCCACTTCGCGCGCCACCAAAGCACAGTTGGCGATGGATCGGAAGTAACGCGAGATGATCTTGCCGATAGGGACGTCATGTCCGCCTTGCATGACTCGGCGGGCAACCCGTGCGGCGTTGATTGTCGGGTCGATGGTGGCAACGAAGAAAACCCGGAGGAAGTAACCACGCTGCTTTGCACGGCGCAGAAAATCCACTTTGTCCGGCCCGGAAAATACACTCTCGAAAGCCAGACTGGCGCCCGTTTCCAGGCATCGTTCGCGGCGTGCTTGGGCGAGGGTGGCGGCCTTGATTATGGCCGTGGGTGAATTCCAGTCGCCAAATTCGTCACGCGCAATGAGGTCGGGATTGACGTACTCACAACCATCAAACCACTCATGCGCCAAGCCTTGTTCCGTGATGGTGGTCTTGCCGGAACCATTCGGTCCCGCGACCAGCAGGACACGCGGCTTTTCTCGTTCATCAGACATGCGACCCTATCCGTTCTTGCGCTTCGCGTACGGCCAGGTTCAACTGGTCAAGCATCCAGGCATCGGATGCCTGCTTGCGTTGTCTCGCGACATCGCGCGCCTCGCGCATGACCAGATGCAGTTCCTCATCCGTGGGCTCGGTATTTGCGAGCATGGGATTTCGCCGACCAAGCGATGCAGGTGCGTTCATCCTAGAAACCTCAGTTGACCGCTCCCCCACCCTTGAGAGACCGCATGTACTCTACGTTCAGAGCCTTCGATGACGTTCACCATTTGGGTGAGACCGCTACGCGGCCGATTGCACGCTTTTCGAGCCGTCTGGCCGCGTTGC